>NZ_JCBAMT010000001.1:0-266915 GCF_059760445.1 Achromobacter sp. D7-1
GCCTTGGTTTCATCCCTTCAATCCCGCGTTTCCAGCACCTTGTTGATGCGCAGCGCCAACAGCGTGCAGGCCGCACCGGACAGCAGATAGACGCTGACCGCCACCAGCCCGAAGCGCGCCGACAAGCCCAGAGCGACCAGCGGCGCGAACGCGGCGCCGATCAGCCAGGCCATGTCGGAAGTCAGCGCCGCGCCCGTGTAGCGGAAGCGGCGCGTGAAGTTCGCGGTAACGGTGCCCGAGGCCTGGCCGTAAGACAGTCCCAGCAGCGCGAAGCCCACCAGAATGAATGCGTCCTGCGCTTTCGGGCCGCCGCCCAGCAGCCAGGGCGTAAACAGCGCAAACACGGCGATCAGCAAGGCCAGCAGGCCCAGCGTGGTGCGCCGGCCGATGCGGTCGGCCAGCCAGCCCGAGGCGATGGTGCCCAGGATGCCCAGCACTGCGCCTATGATCTGCACGACCAGCACGTCCTGGATCTGCTGGGTGGCGCTGACCGCGATCCACGATAGCGGAAACACCGTGACCAGGTGGAACAAGGCATAGCTGGCCAATGCCGCGAAGGCACCGATGAACAGGTTGTAGCCTTGCTCGCGCACCATCTGCGTGGTGCTGATGGGTTCGAGCTCGCCCTCTTCCAGCAGTTGCGTGTATTCCTCGGTCACCACCAGCCGCAGCCGCGCGAACAGCGCCACTACGTTGATCGCGAACGCCACGAAGAAGGGATAGCGCCAGCCCCATTCCAGGAAATCGGCTTCGGTCAGCGTCACGTGCAGGAACAGGAACAACGCGCTGGCAACCATGAAGCCCACGGGCGCGCCCAGTTGGCCCAGCATCGAATACCAACCGCGGCGATTCGGCGGCGCATTCAAGGCCAGCAGCGACGGCAGCCCGTCCCATGAGCCGCCCAGCGCCAGGCCTTGCAGGCAGCGGAACAGCGCCAGCAGCGTGATCGCGTGCGCGCCGATGACGTTGTAGCCGGGCAGGAAGGCCATGCCCACGGTGGCGGTTCCCAGCAGGAACAAGGCAATGGTGAGTTTGGTCGCGCGCCCCCAGCGCCGCTGCGCCGCCATCGACAGCGCCGTGCCGATGGGCCGCATGATGAACGCGAACGAGAAGATGACGAAGGACCAGAGCGTGCCTTCCAGGCGCGGTTCAAAGGGGAAGAAGACCTGCGGAAACACCAGCACGCAGGCAATGCCGAAGACGAAGAAATCGAAGTATTCGGAAGCGCGCCCCACCACCACGCCCACCGCGATTTCACCCGGCGCCACCTTGGCGTGGCCGCCGCCGGCTGCGGGGACTGAAGGGGCATGACCGGGATATTGCGTGGTGGTCGCCATGTGAATGCTCGCTGAAAGGAGGTTCGGAACAGCCTGGCCTACGATCCTGAAACACACCCGCGCGCCTGCGGTCCATATCGCGCAGAGCCGCTCCGTTATTGGGATGCAGCCCTGGTCCGCGCGCGCCGCCCTGCACATTTTTGTTCTTTTTACCCTAGATTTTTCGCGGCTTCCAGCGTAGTGTTGCGTTTACTTCCCACGGTTACGTTTCGGGGTATGGTCATGCCGTCCTTCCCAAGGTTCCGCGGATTGGTCCTGATTGCCGCTCTGCCATTGCTCGCCGGATGCAATGCGGTCCTGCTCTCGCCGTCAGGCGACATCGCCTTGCAGCAGCGCAATCTGATCATCATTTCCACCGGCTTGATGCTGCTGATCATCGTGCCGGTGATCTTCCTGACGTTCCTGTTCGCGTGGCGCTATCGCGCCAGCAACAAGGAAGCCCACTACGACCCCGACTGGAACCACTCCACCATGCTGGAGCTGCTGATCTGGGCGGCGCCGCTGCTGATCATCATTGCGCTGGGTGCGGTTACCTGGGTCAGCACTCACCAGCTGGACCCCTACCGCCCGCTCGCGCGCCTGTCCGAAGGCCGCGAAGTGCCGGCCGGCACCAAGCCGCTGGTGGTCGAAGTCGTGGCGCTGGACTGGAAATGGCTGTTCATCTATCCCGAACAGGGCATCGCGGCGGTGAACGAGATGGCAGCCCCCGTGGACCGTCCCATCCAGTTCAGGATCACCTCGTCCACGGTAATGAACTCCTTCTTCGTACCCGCGCTGGCGGGCCAGATCTACGCCATGCCCGGCATGCAGACCACCTTGCACGCCGTGATCAACCACCCCGGCGAATATGAAGGCATTTCCGCCAACTACAGCGGCTCTGGCTTCTCCGGCATGCGCTTCAAGTTCCACGGGGTAGACCAGCAGGGCTTCGACCAGTGGGTGGCCAGCGCGCGCGCCTCCAGCGCCGCGCTCAGCCGCGACGCCTACCTGAAACTTGAACAGCCGAGCGAACGCAATCCGGTGCAGCTCTATGCCTCCAGCGCACCCGGCCTGTTCGAAGCGATCGTCAACCGCTGCGTGGAGCCCAACCGCATGTGCATGCGCGACGCGATGGCGATCGACGCGCAGGGCGGCATGGGCATACCCGGCGCGCTCAACGTCACCACCCTGGATGCGGAAACGCGGGAGCGCCTGGGACTGACCGGCACGCCGCCGCGCAAATACGTGGGCGCGATGTGCACGGCCACCGAAGGATTGGTCCTGTAGCGGATCGCTGGCGCACGGCGATCCGGATGATGCAAGGGCTTCGTGAAATTGCGGTCTTTTTGCTGGAATCGAGATGCCTGACCAACCAGACCTCACCAAGCTGATCTTCGGTAAGTTGACCTGGGAAGCCATTCCCTACCATGAACCGATCCTGCTCTTCACCTTCATCGCGGTCGCCATAGGCGGCATCGCGGTAGTGGGCGCCATCACCTACTACGGCAAGTGGGGCTATCTGTGGCGCGAGTGGTTCACCAGCATCGACCACAAGAAGATCGGCATCATGTACGTCATCCTGGGCATCGTGATGCTGCTGCGCGGCTTTGCCGACGCCATCATGATGCGCTTGCAGCAGGCGGTGGCTTTCGGCGATTCGGCGGGCTACCTGCCGCCGCACCACTACGACCAGATCTTCACCGCGCATGGCGTGATCATGATCTTCTTCGTGGCCATGCCGCTGGTCACGGGGCTGATGAACTACATCGTGCCCTTGCAGATCGGCGCGCGCGACGTGGCCTTTCCCTTCCTGAACAACTTCAGTTTCTGGATGACCACGGGCGGCGTGATCCTGGTCATGATGTCGCTGTTCGTGGGCGAATTCGCGCGCACCGGCTGGCTGGCGTATCCGCCTTTATCAGGGATCATGCAGAGTCCCGACGTCGGCGTCGATTACTACATATGGGCCTTGCAGATAGCGGGGGTAGGCACACTGCTGTCCGGGGTCAACCTGCTGGTCACCATCGTCAAGATGCGCGCGCCGGGCATGACGATGATGCGCATGCCCATCTTCACCTGGACCGCGCTGTGCACCAACGTGCTGATCGTGGCCGCCTTCCCGGTGCTGACCGCGGTGCTGGCGCTGCTGTCCATGGACCGCTACGTGGGCACCAACTTCTTCACCGCGGACTTCGGCGGCAACGCCATGATGTACGTGAACCTGATCTGGATCTGGGGCCACCCCGAGGTCTACATCCTGATCCTGCCGGCGTTCGGCATCTTCTCCGAAGTGGTCTCCACCTTCTGCCGCAAGCGCCTCTTCGGCTATGCGTCCATGGTGTATGCCACGGTCGTGATCACGGTGCTGTCGTACCTGGTGTGGCTGCACCACTTCTTCACCATGGGGTCGGGCGCCAGCGTGAACTCGTTCTTCGGGATCACCACCATGATCATCTCGATCCCGACGGGCGCGAAGATCTTCAACTGGCTGTTCACCATGTACCACGGCCGCATCCGCTTCGAGGTCCCCATGCTGTGGACCCTGGGCTTCATGGTGACCTTCGTGATCGGCGGCATGACGGGCGTGCTGCTGGCCGTGCCGCCCGCCGATTTCGTCCTGCACAACAGCCTGTTCCTGATCGCGCACTTCCATAACGTGATCATCGGCGGCGTGCTGTTCGGGCTGATGGCAGGCATCACGTACTGGTTTCCCAAGGCCTTCGGCTACAAGCTCGATCCATTCTGGGGCAAGTGCTCGTTCTGGTTCTGGCTGGTGGGCTTCTACGTCGCCTTCATGCCGCTTTACGTGCTGGGGCTGATGGGCGTGACGCGGCGCGTGAACCACTTCGAGGACATGTCGCTGCAGATCTGGTTCCAGGTGGCGGCCTTCGGCGCGCTGCTGATCGCCTGCGGCATCGCCAGCTTCCTGATCCAGCTGGTGGTCAGCTACCGCCGCCGCGAATCGCTGCGCGACACCACCGGCGACCCCTGGGATGGGCGCACGCTGGAATGGTCGACCTCGTCGCCGCCGCCCAACTACAACTTCGCCTTCACGCCGCGCGTGCATGACCAGGACGCCTGGTGGCAGATGAAGCAGCACGGCTACCTGCGGCCGCAACAGGGCTTCATTCCCATCCATATGCCCAAGAACACCTGGGCCGGCATCGTGCTGGCGGGGATCAGCGTCGTCATGGGTTTCGCGCTGATCTGGCACATGTGGCCGCTGGCCGTGCTGTCGTTCGCGGCGCTGATCCTGGTGTCCATCGTTCATACCTTCAACTACAAGCGCGACTACTACGTGCCGGCCGACGAGGTCGTGCGCGCCGAAGACGCCCGCACAAGGTTGCTAGCGAAAAATGTCTGATACCCTGGCCCCCAACCTGCCCGGCGGCGCCGCGCCGCCCGCGGAGCCCGTGTTCTACGTCGCGGGCGAACACCATCCCAAGAACGGCACCCTGCTGGGGTTCTGGGTCTACCTGATGAGCGACTGCCTCATCTTCGCCTGCCTGTTCGCCACCTACGGCGTGCTGGGCCGCAACTACGCGGCAGGCCCGTCCGGCGCCGACCTGTTCGATCTGCCGCTGGTGGCGGTGAATACCGCGCTGCTGCTGCTGTCGTCGATCACCTACGGTTTCGCGATGCTGGAGATGCGGCGCAACCGGGTCGGCGCTACCCAGCTGTGGCTGGCCGTGACCGGCATCCTGGGGCTGGGCTTCCTGTCGCTGGAACTGTACGAATTCACGCACCTGATCCACCAGGGCGCCGGCCCTCAGCGCAGCGCCTTCCTGTCGTCCTTCTTCACGCTGGTCGGCACCCACGGGCTGCACGTCACCTTCGGCATCGTGTGGCTGGTGACGATGATGATCCAGGTGCAGATGCACGGGCTGATTCCCGAAAACCGCCGCCGCCTGATGTGCCTGTCCATGTTCTGGCACTTCCTGGACCTGATCTGGGTGGGCGTCTTCACCTTCGTGTACCTGATGGGAGTGCTGCCATGACCGCGCACCTGGAGCACCCGGCCGATCATGGCCATGGCGGCCATGACCATCACGACGATGATGACGGCGCCGCCCACGGCACTTTCAAGAGCTACATGACCGGCTTCGTGCTGGCCGCCGTCCTGACCGCCATCCCGTTCTGGCTGGTCATGGGCCGCGTCTTCACCGAATCCCGCACCACCGCGCTGGTGATCCTGGCGTTCGCCGTGGTGCAGATCGTGGTCCACATCATCTACTTCCTGCACATGGACACCAAGTCCGAAAGCGGCTGGAACATGTTGGCGTTAATATTCACGCTGGTGCTGGTCGTAATCACGCTCAGCGGATCCATCTGGATCATGTACCACCTCGACTCCAATATGATGCCCATGTCTACCCACGACATGCGGAAAATGCCCTGATGGCCGCAGTAAACGACTCTACTTCCCGCGACACCTCCTCCCGCAATCCGCGCAGCAAGATCACCCTGATCATCCTGGGGGTGCTTGCTGTCGCCATTTTCGCGGGCCTATGCGCCCTGGGCACCTGGCAGGTGCACCGGCTGGCCTGGAAACGCACCCTGATCGCGCAGGTCGAACAGCGCGCCCATGCGGCGCCCACGCCGGCTCCAGCCCAGGCCGAATGGCCCGCGCTGAGCTCCGACAACGCCGAGTACCGCCGCGTCACGGCCACGGGCACCTACCTGTACGACCGCCAGACCCTGGTGCAGGCCGCAACCGAACTGGGCAGCGGCTACTGGGTCATGACCCCGCTGCAGTTGCCCGACGGCGGCACGGTGCTGGTCAACCGCGGCTTCGTGCTGCCCGAATGGCGCAAGAGCAAGTCCGCCATCCAGTCCGCGCCCGAACAGGCCAGCGTCACCGGCCTGCTGCGCATGGGCGAGCCCGGCCATGGCTTCCTGCGCAACAACGATCCGGCGACCAACCTCTGGTACTCGCGCGACCTGCCCGCCATCGCCGCGGCGCGCGGCCTGACCGACGTGGCGCCCTACTTCATCGACGCCGACGCGACGGGCAAGGACGGCAGCGGGCGCACTGCGCCGGTCGGCGGCCTGACCGTGCTGAACTTCCCCAACAACCACCTGGGTTACGCCATCACCTGGTACGCGCTGGCGGCCATGGTGCTGGTCGGCGCATTCATCTTCGTGCGCGAGGAAAAGCGGGCGCGCCGCAAGGGCTGAGCCTGCCGGCCACGGCCGGTGTCCTACAATGAGGGCTGGGAACAGCGCTGGGCTACATGCTCGCGTGCTGTTCCCTTTTGTTTTTTCCACCCCTCTACAGGAGTCCCCAAGGATGAAAAAGACGCTGCTCGCAGCCGCAATGTTCACTACTTTTGCAGGCGTCGCTCAGGCAGAATCGTCGGTAACTCTCTATGGTGTCATCGACACCGGCATCGGCTACAACAAGATCAAAGGCGATGGATACGACGGTAGCAAGATAGGCATGATCAACGGCATCCAGGCCGGGTCGCGCTGGGGCCTGCGCGGCGCCGAGGACCTGGGCGACGGCCTGCGCGCCGTGTTCAAGCTGGAAAGCGGATTCGACTCGGCCAACGGCCAGCGCGGGCAATCCGGCCGCCTGTTCGGCCGCCAAGCCACTATCGGCCTGGCCAACGACGCCTGGGGCACGCTGGAGTTCGGCCGCCAGGCCACGGTGGGCTCGAACTACCTCGCCGACATCGACCCCTTCTACACCAGCTACACCCAGTCCAACATGGGCCTGGGGTTCAGCGCCGCCAACACCATGCGCTGGGACAACATGGTCATGTACAAGTCGCCATCCATGAGCGGCTTCGAGTTCGGCGTCGGCTACTCATTCAATGCGGACGACACGGTGGCGGACCAGACGGGCTTTCGCACCGCCGACAACACCCGCGGCATCACCGCCGGCCTGCGCTATGTGCAGGGCCCGGTGAACGTCACGCTGACCTATGACCAGTTGAACGGCTCCAATCGCGGCGCCATCGATCATGACGCCACGCCGCGCCAGTACGCGCTGGGCCTGTCCTATGACCTGGAAGTGGTGAAGCTCGCCGCCGCCTACGGCCGTACCACCGACGGCTGGTTCGTCGGCCAGGATCTGCCGGCCGGCACGCCCTTCAGCGACGAATTCGGCACCAACCGTTTCGTTGACGGCTTCAAGGCCAACTCCTACATGCTGGGCGCCACCATGCCCATGGGCGGCGCCGGCAGCCTGTTCGCATCGTGGCAGCACGTATCGCCGAACAACGACAAGCTGACCGGCGGCGACACCAACATGAACGTCTGGAGCGTGGGCTATACCTACGACCTGTCCAAGCGCACCAATCTGTACGCCTACGGTTCGTACGGCAAGGACTACGCCTTCATCGACGGCCTGAAGAGCACGGCCGCCGGCATCGGCGTGCGCCACACGTTCTAAAGCAAAGCGGCGGAGCGGCTGCGGGGCCGCCTCCGCCTATGGCGAATCCGTCCGATTCGCAGCCTCCTGGTACCGGGCTTTTTTAATATCGCCCGCGAGCCTGACGTCATTCGCATGTACGCCTAGGAGGCTCTCATGCACAAATCGCTCCCCCATGCTCCCGCCGGCCCTGCCGCTGGCACGCTCGCGGTGTACGCCGCGCTTGCGCCCGACCATCGCCAATTGATCCGGGACACCATGACCCAGGATCTCGACGCGCTGGAACAGGCCGCCGAAAAACCCGACGCCGTCGCCACGGCCCAGATGCTGCATCGCATACAGGGCGCGCTGCTGGCCTTGCAGATGCGGGCGCCCGCCTCGCACTTCGAAGCCCTGGAAGAGGAACTTTCGACAGGCCTGTCCGCCGCCGCCGCCGCCCGGATCCACGATCAGGCCACCGTCGTGCGGGGCCTCATGGACAGGCTGCATGCATGGCAACCCGCTGCCGTGCAATCTTCAGGAAACACGTGTGCCTCATGATCGGCTATCTTTGAAACCAGATCCTGAACGGACCATGACCCCGACCTTCCGCCCCGCGCGCGCTTCCCTTCCCAACCGGCAACGCCTGTTGCGCATCCTGGCCGCGGCCTTGTTGCCGCTGGCCCTGGCGGCCTGCAACGGCGGCGGCGACGACCATGACGACGAACCCGTCGCCGTCACGCCTCCCCCCACCGGGGAAACGCCGCCGCCCGTCGAAACCCAGCCGCCTCGCAACACTGCTTACCTCGAAGCCAAGCCGGGCGACGTGATCCAGGTCCGCATCGAGGAACTGCACCCCACCCAGGCCGCCATCGGCTACGACCAGATCTACTACAAGCTGGGCCGCTGGCAAGGCGACTTCGAGCGCCCGACCTGGACCGACAAGCCGGTGCAGCAGCTGGACTACCTCAACCGCACGGTCGGCAAGAAGTTCGACGACTACTGCGAAGACATGGGCGGCGCCGAGCGCGCGCAGGAATTCCAGAGCATCGCCGAGGCGCGCGCCGCCCGCCTGGACCAGCCCGCCACCTACGCCTGCAAGAACGCCCCCGGCACCAATGCGGCCAACCTCAAGACGGTGGTGGTCGGCTGGGACGGCAATCTGTATCTGACCGACGGCCACCATACCTTCTCGTCGCTGCGCGAGATCGCCGATGGCGGCCCCAAGCTGCCGGTCTGGGTCAAGGTGGACGCCAACTACAGCAGCCTGCCCAACGCCGCCGCCTTCTGGCAGCGCATGGTCGACGAACGCCGCGCCTGGCTGCGCGACGGCCAGAACCAGCCCATCACCGTGGATCAACTACCCGCCCGCCTGGGCCTGGCCAGCGCCCAGGAGGCCGGCGGCATGCAGGAGGACCGCTACCGTTCGCTGGTGTACTTCACCCGCGACATCGCCTACAGCAACGGCAATTTGCCGGAATTCGCCGAGTTCCTGTGGGGCGACTGGCTGCGCCGCCAGGCCGCCGGCGGCCAACTGCCCGGCCTGGATCAGTACAAGATGATGGCGCCCGCCGCCCCCGCACAGATCCTCGCCGTCAGCACGCTGGACAAGAGCCTGGCCCCGGCCGGCGCGAGCGACAGCTATGCTGCCGCGGTGCGCGACGCCTCCCTGAAGATGGCGGCGCTCAAGGACGGCGACATCGTCTTCGACGACCGCGACGCCGCCGGCCTGGGGCGCATCGTCCTGGTGGCCGACGCTGCCAGCGGCTCGCCCACCAAGAAGGCGCGCGACACCCTGGAGGAGCTGCCGCGCAACGATGCCAAGGCCGACGGCAGCCCGCGGGGCGCGGGCAAGCTGTGGTTCGCCGTGAACTACCGCAACTGCGGCAAGCCCGCGGCCGGCACCTGCTGGGGCTGGTAGGCCGCGGCGCCAGTCAGCCGGCGCTAGGCATCGATCTGCATGGCGGGCCGGGCCTGGACCCGGCCCAGCCATGCCTGCACATGCGGGTGCAAAGCCACCCTGGCGCCCAGATAGGCGCTATAGCCGACCACCGAACCCACCACCAGGTCGGCCAGCGAATAGGCCGCGCCCAACATCCAGGGCTGCTGCGACAGATGGCCGTCCAACACGGCCAGCAATGCATCCACGTCGTCCAGCACGCGTTCCGCTTCGGCGCCGCCGGGCGCGCCCTCGGCCTGCGTGGCGAGAAACAGGCGCATCACCGCCGCACCGTAGCTGACATAGGACCAGGCGCACCACGACATCGCCAGCAGGCGTTCGGGCGTGCCGGCGGCAGGCCACAGGCCGCGCTCCACGCCGTAGCGCTCGCCCAGCCACAGTTGTATCGCCAGGGCCTCGAACAAGGGCGCGCCGTCCACCGTCAGGGTGGGAACCTTGCCGTTGGGGTTCAGGGCCAGGAATTCGGGGCGGCGCTGCTCGCCCGTCCTGATGTCCACCTTGACGCGTTCGTGCGGCACGGCCAGTTCGGCAAGCGCGCAGGCCACCGGGGTCGCGCTGGACATGGGGTGCCAATAAAAGACGATAGACATGGGCAAATCTCCAATTCAATCAAGGGATGAGCGTCGCGGCCCCTGCCGCTGACTACGGGCGCCACTGTAGAATCCATTGAGGACAGATTCCGCCCTCGATACGCGTTATCGTGCCTTCATGCTTACTTCCAGCAACCGCCTCCTGCGCCTGTTGTCGCTGCTGCAGACCCGCCGCCACTGGACTGGGACCGAACTGGCGGCGACGCTGGCCATCCATCCCCGCACCCTGCGCCGCGACATCGACAAGCTGCGCGAACTGGGCTACCCCATCCATGCCAGCAGCGGCGTGGCCGGCGGCTACGCGTTCCGCGCGGGGCAGGCCCTGCCGCCCCTGCTGCTGGACGACGAAGAAGCCCTGGCCGTGGCGCTCACCCTGCGCACCGCGGCCACCGGCACGGTGGGCGGCATAGAGGAGACCGCGCTGCGGGCGCTGGTGAAGCTGGAGCAGGCCATGCCGCAGCGCCTGCGCCGCCGGGTCGACGCCCTGCGCTCGGCCATCGTGCCCATACCGCGCGATGGCGCCACCGTCGACGCCACCCTGCTCGCCACGCTGGCGGCCGCCTGCCGCGACCAGTTGCGGCTCGGCTTCGACTACGCGGACGGCAGGGGCCAAGCCAGCACCCGGCTGGTCGAACCGCAAGGGCTGGCGCATACGGGGTATCGCTGGTATCTGGTGGCCTGGGACCCTGCGCGCGACGACTGGCGCACCTTTCGCATCGACCGCATCGCGGGCGCCCCGCAGGTCGGCGCGCATTTCGCGCCGCGGCCTCCACCCGAAGGCGGCGACCTGCGCGCCTACGTGTCGCGCTCGGTCAAGATGACGCCGCATCCGGAACCTGCGCGCGTGGTCCTGCACGCGCCGCGCGCCGTCATGGCCGCGCGGATCCCGCCCGGCGCCGGCCAGATCGAACCCCTGGACGAAACGCGCTGCCTGCTGCTATGCGCGGTGCCTTCCCTGGACGCGCTGGTGTATTGGCTGATGGCGCTGGACGTGGAGTTCGAGGTTCTGGCCCCTGCAGCGCTGCGGGACCGCCTGCGGCTGGCGGCCGGAAGGCTGGCTCGCGCCCTGGAAAAAATGCCAGCGCCCGAAGCCGGGGGATAGGGGTCGGATTTGGCTGTTTTTCGGGCGATCCCATTCTGTGTATTTCGCCCGCGATTCGAGTATCTTGGCTGCTTTCCAAATATTCCAGAAGATCACGCCATGAGCACCGCTCCCAACGCCAGCCTGGGCGCCAGCGCCACGCCCGACGCCGACGCCTTTCTGCAATTCCTGGTCAACCTGGTGAACAACGGCAGCCAGATCGAGAGCATCGGCGTCACCCTGCAAATGGGCGGCATGCTGGTGTCGGGTTCCATCGTGTCCGGCGCGGATTACTTCGACAGCTTCGCAGCCAGTTTCACGGGGTCGCTGAACACCGTGGACGAAGCTACCCGCAAGGCCGTGCATGTCTCCCTGGCGGAGTTGGGCGACGTCTTCCGCGTGCCGCAGCCGGCGGATCCGCTGCCGAACTACATCCATCTCGCCGATGCCCTGTTCTTCACGGCCGATGGCACCCCCATCGCCGGACAGCCCACGCTCTGGCGCGGCCGCACCAGCGCGGTCGACGGCTTCATCCTGGGGCGCATGCAGGCCGAAGCGGCGGCCTGAAGCCGCCCGGCGTCAGTCCCTCGGACCTCCCCCCGGCCCGCGCCCCGGCGCGGGGCGCGCAGCTTCGCAAAAACCACTACGCTATCGGTTTGCCTCCGACCCCAACCCCGAGCCCGACCGCCCTATCTCCGCTTGAAACCAGGGCTCGCCTGACGGCACTCCCCCGCATGGAAAGACTCCGAATCGTCCTGGTCGACGACCATCCCCTGGTCTTGATGGGGATGCGCGACCTGCTGGAAAAAGACCTCAATTTCGAGGTCACGGCCACCCTGCCCGGGCCAACCGCGTTGATCCAGCACCTGCAACGCGACGCGCCGCACGTGGTCATCACCGACTATTCCATGCCCGGCGACGATACCTACGGCGATGGCATCCGCCTGGTCAAGTACCTGACGCGCCATTACCCGCAGGTACAGATCGTGGTGCTGACCATGGTGTCGAATTCCATGATCATCTCGGCGCTCTACGACGCCGGCGTAGCCGCCGTGGTGCTCAAGCGCGACAATCTCAGCGAAATCATGACCGCGCTGGAAACGCTGCATGCCGGCCGCAAATACTATCCGCCGGGCTTCCAGCGCGACGGCGCGCCCGATGAGCGCAGCAAGTTCATCGGCGAACGCATCAACAGCCTGTCGCCCAAGGAATTCGAGGTGCTGCGTCATTTCATCCGCGGCGGATCCATGATGCAGGTGGCCGAGGCGCTCAAGCGCAGCGTCAAGACGGTCAGCGGCCAGAAAATATCGGCCATGCGCAAGCTCAACGTCCGCACCGACCAGGAACTGATCGCCTTCTGCGTGGAAAGCGAGATTTTCCAGTAGGCTTTCCGTCTTTTGCAGAAATTCAGGCAGGAACGCGCGGCATGACACAAGCAGCAATCGGGACAGTGACGGGCCAGGAAGTGGACCGCAAGATGATGCAGGCCTTGATCGAACAGTCCGCCGGGCACGCGCTGTCGTTCCAGGACTGCGACTTCCAGGACGCCGATTTCTCGCGCCTGGATTTGCGCGGCGCGCAACTGACCGCCTGCGCCATCGCGGGAGCCTCCTTTCAGGGCGCCAACCTGGCGGACTCGGCCTGGCTGCGCTGCCGCGGCGGCCAGGTCAACTTCGCCTCGTGCGACGCCAGCGACGCCGTCTTCGAAAATTGCGATCTCAACAATGCCAACTGGCGTCGTGCACGGCTGGCTGCGGCCCGTTTCCAGGGCTGCAAGCTCACCGGCAGCGATTTCGACGGCATCGCCTGCCTGGGCTGGTCCCTGCGGGAATGCCTGCTGGTCGGCGCGCTGCTGCGCGGCCTGTCGTTTCGCAAGAGCGACGTGCAGCAGCTGGACTTCTCTGATGCCGACCTGACCGGCAGCGATTTCCGCGACACCGTATTCCATGGCGGCAGCCTGCGCAACGCCGTCCTGAAGAACGTACGCTTCGAAGGCGCGGACCTGCGCGAAGCCGACCTCGGCGGCCTGGACCTGAACTCGGCCGCGCGCCTGGCCGGCGCCACCATATCCAAGACTCAGGCGGCGGCGCTATTGGCCGAACTACGCATCAGCGTGATCTGAGGCGCGCTGGCTGCGGCGGACGAAGCGCTGCTCGACCACCACGCTGCCCCACTGCCTGCCTTCGGATTCCTCGGCCAGCGTGAAGCCCGCAGCCTCGTAGAGGTGCCTGGCGGCGTCCAGCCCCTTGAAGGTCCACAAGTAGGTTTCATCGTAGTTCGCGTCGGCAAAGGCCAGGGCCTGTGACAGCAGCGCGCGGCCCACGCCCATGCCGCGCAGCGACTCGTCGACGATGAACCAGCGCAGGTGCGCCTGGCGCTTAGCCAGATCGCCATCGATGACGATGGAAGCCAGCGTCCTGCCGTTGTCCACGTACAGCCAGATGTTCTTGCCAGCGGCGGGCAGGCCTTCGGCAAATTCGGCCAGCTGGGTCGCCACCTTGCGTTCGAAGTACACGCCGAATCCCGAGGCCTGTGCGTAATAGCGCGCATGCAGGCTGGCCACGTCGCCGATGCAGCCAGGCAGATAGCCGGCGCGTATCTGGTCTTCGATGCCGCTGGCGGCGGCAGGCGCGGTGTTGGGGTTCTCGTGCGACAGGGCGTCGGCATAGAGCGAGAGGAACCGTATCAGCGACTGCTGGTCCGCCGGCGCCAGCTGCCGCAAGGCGCGCGACACCTGGTCCGTGGCGAACTGGTCGATCTGGGCGCGCAGCTGGTTCCCCGCCTCGCTCAAGTGCAGCCGCGACGAGCGGGCGTCTTCGCTGTCGGCCTCGCGCGTCAGCAGTCCGGCAGACTCCAGCTTGGCGACCTGACGGCTGGTATTGGACTTGTCCAGCCTGAGGATGGCCGCCAGGTCGCGCGCCTGGATGCCGGGCTGCAGCCCGATCTCGATGATGGCGTGGACCGCGGACGGCGCCAGTTCGCTGCCTGCCAGCGAACTGCGCATGAAGCCCAGTTCGCGCACCAGTTTGCGGGAGAACTCCCGCAGGTCCCGGATCGTCTGGTCGCGGGATTGGACAGGAGGGTCGATCAGATCCATGGCGCGCCTTTAAAGTTGCGGTTCGCAACCAATATACTTGCGAAGCGCAACCAATTCAACAATTTTATCGGCGTCCCTGCCGCGGCCTACTGGGGCCGCTTGAAGCCCGCGCGCGCCGCCTCGACCGCCTGGCGGCAGACGCAGCCGCTCATATGGTCGTTGACCATGCCCACAGCCTGCATGAAGGCATACATGGTCGTCGGCCCGACAAAGGTCCAGCCACGCTTTTTCAGTTCGCGCGACAGAGCCGCCGACGCTGGCGAGGTCGGATTGCCATTCCAGTAATCCAGGTCCACCGTCGCGGGCCGGTCCTGGACCGGCGGCTCATGGCGCCAGAGCCAGGCCGACAGCGAACCCGACTCATGGGCCAGGGCCTGCGCGCGCTTGGCGTTGTTGATGGCGGACAAGATCTTGCTGCGGTTGCGCACGATGCCGGCGTCACCCATCAGGCGTTCTACGTCGCGCTCGGTGTAGCGCGCCACCCGCTCGAAATCGAAGTCGTCGAAGGCCGCGCGGAACGCTTCGCGCTTGCGCAAAATCGTGATCCAGGCCATGCCGGCCTGAAAACCCTCCAGGCAGATTTTCTCGTACAAGCGGCGGTCGTCCGCCACCGGCATGCCCCATTCGTGGTCGTGATAGTCGGGCATGGACGGCTGCCAGAAGCAGCGCGCCGCGCCCTGCCCGTCCGTGATCAGGCCTGGATTGGTCGGGCTCATCTCGTTGGTCTTCATGCGGTGGCTTACTGCTTGCCCGGCACCGGGCAGCTCAGGTCGCCTTCCTCGCACTTCAGGTAGGCCCGCAATTCCTTGGTGCGCGCCTGCGTCAGCTTGTCCAGGCACAGACTCAGCGTCATGGGATAGGCGCTGCCGCCGGACGTGCTGCTGGACGCAAAGGCGCACTCCGCGTCGCGGAAGAACAGCCAGGCCTTCTGGGCGGCATGCAGCTGGGTCGTCGCGTCCCGGTCGTTCTTCAGGCGCGCGCCCACCTCCTTGTAGGCGGCGTTCAAGGCGGCGTCGGACTTGCGGTACGCCTGGTCGGCGCACAGGCTCATGTCCGTCTGCGTGGCCGCGTTGCCGCAGTCCAGCGGCTGCGCCTGCGCGTTGGCGGCCAGCGCAAGCGCGGCAGCGGCGGTCATGATGGCGATACGCATGGAATTCCTCCTGTGTGACTGGGTGAACCCGGAAAGTGTCGCATGGAACAATGACCCCATGCAGCGGCGGCTCCGTCGCCGGTGGCCTAAGATGGCGGCTATGAAGATCCAACTGCTCTCAGACTTGCACCTTGAAACCGACCCGGACTTCCTGGCGCGGCCCGCGCCCGGCGCCGATCTGCTGGTGCTGGCCGGAGACATAGGCTCCTACCGCCGCGGCTCGCTCATGACGGGGACCGACTTCGGCCTGGGCAGCTATGCGCCGCACAAGGGCTGGCCCACGCCCGTGGTGTACGTGCCTGGCAACCACGAGTACGACAACGTGGATTTCGACGAAACCCACGAGCGGCTGCGCGGGCTCTGCGAGGAACTCGGCATCCACTGGCTGGAACGCGAAACACTGGTGGTCGATGGGGTGCGCTTCATCGGCACCACGCTGTGGACGGATTTCGACGCGCTGGCAGCCCCCGGCGACACGGTGGGCGCGGCCCTGAAAAAGCGCGAGAAGGCTTTCCGCGCGGCCGACTTCTACCTGGAAAAGGCCGAGATGCGCCGCAACGGCGCGCCCTTCATGGCCGAGCAAATGCGCGAGCAGGGGCTGCTTTGCCAGCAATGGCTGCAGGACGCCCTGCGCGTGCCCCACGACGGCCCGACCGTGGCCATCACCCACTTCGCCCCCACGCTGGCAAGCGCCGATCCGCGCTACGGCGTCACCCCGGGCACCGCAGGGTTCTGCAATGCCCTGGACGCCCTGCTGCCCCTGGCCGACGTCTGGATGCACGGCCATCTCCACTGCCCGCAGGACTACGTGAAGGATGGCTGCCGCATCGTGGCCAATCCGCTGGGCTACGCCAAGAAGGGAGAGCAGCAGGACTTCGCGCCGGATCGGCTGTGGGAGGTAGCGGCGCCTAGAACTTGAGACTTGCGCTCAAGGCATAGGTGCGAGGATCGCCCGCCTTCACGTAGTCCGGGGATTGGTACAGCCAGTAGCGCTTGTCCGCCAGGTTGTTGATGCCCGCGCGGAACGTGGTTTCGTAGCCGTAGATGCGCGTGTCGTAGGTGGCGCCGATGTTGACGATGGCGTAGTCGGGTACCTGGACCGCGTTGGAAGCGCCCAGCATGGTGCTGCCGGTGTATTTCACGTCGGCCCTGAGCTTCAGGCCAGGCAGCTGCGGCACCGAGTATGCGACCTGGGCGGCGGCGACGAACTTGGGGGCGCCCGCGACGCGGTTGCCAGTGAAGCTGGAGCCCTTCTTGTATTCGGTGTCCAGGAACATCAGGCTGCCGCCCACGTTCCAGCTCGTGGCGATGCGCGTGGACGCTCCCAACTCCAGGCCTTGATAGATCGACTTGCCGTCCTGCACCAGCTCATTGGCGGCATTGGTGTATTCCGCCTTCTTCTCGATGCGGAACAGCGCAGCCGTGGCCGCCCAGCCATCCTGGTTGGTCTTGATGCCCAGTTCGTACTGCTTGCTCTTGAGCGGGTCCAATAGCGCGCCGTAGTTGGCATAGGTATTGCCCACCGACGACCCCGGCTCCAGCGATTCGATGTAGCTGGCATAGGCCATGGTCTGCGGCGTGATGTTGTACATCAGCGCCACCGTCGGCGTCAGCACGCCGTTCTTGTCGTAGCGCGAATTGCGCGCCCCCGCCGCATCGAAGCCGACCTGCTCGTAGTTGGTATAGCGCAGACCGCCCAGCACGGACCAGCCGCCGGTCAGGTCTATGGTGTCGCTGGCGAACAGCGCCTTCTGCGTGATCTCGGCAGCGCGATACAGGTCCAGGCTGCCCTGGCTGTAGTAGGTGTTGGTGTTCTGGGAGCGCAGATTGCCCGTGCCTTGCAGCTGATACACGCCGTTGACGCTGTAGTCGTTCTTCTGCTTCTGCCATGACGCGCCGGCCACTACCTGATGCTTCAAGGGGCCGGTGTTGAACTTGCCTTCGACCATGCCCTGCCATTGGTTGTAGGCATAGGCTTCGCCGTAGTCCGAGCGGTAATCCTGGTAATCGCCCGCCTGGTTCTGCAGGAACAGCACCGATTCATTGCGGCGGGTCCGGGTGGAGCTGTAGCTGTAGTCGGTGCGCACTGACCAGTCGGAAGACAACTGGTACTTCAACCCGGTCGAATAAAAGCGGAATTTGTTGTCGGCATACGGGCCCTCGCCCACCAATCTGCCGTTGTCGTTGCGCACCGGCGACGGCAACTCCGAACCCGCCATCTGGCCCGCGTAGATGGTCGGCTCCTGGCCGATCGCCTTGCGGTCCTGGTAGATCGACTGGAAGTCCCAACTCAGCTTGTCGGTCAGGCGCGCATCCAGCGCCAGCGACACCGAATCCCGGTACAGCGAACCGCCGTTGTAGGTATTGCCCTCTTCATGCGTGGCGTTCAGGCGATAGCCGAACCTGCCCTCGCCGCCCACGCGTCCGCCCAGATCGACGTGCTCGCGCAAGAGTCCCTTGGACACATAGCCCAGTTCAATGCTGCGCACCGGCTCATCGGTCGGTTTCTTGGTGACGTAGTTGATCAGTCCACCTGGCGAACCGAAGCCGTACATGAAACCAGACGCGCCCTTGAGCAGGTCGATCTGCTCGAAGTGCTCGTAGGGCAAGGTTGTGACGTAGCTAAGGAAGGGCTTGCCGTCGATGCGGTAGGAATTCTGCCAATCCAGCGGCAGGCCGCGCACGCTCAGATAGCTCGCCCAGGCGCCGTAGGAGGCGCTGTTGTCGGTGACCGATGCGTCCAGGGCGAACACGTCGCCCAGCTTGCGGACCTGCCGCTCTTCGATATCCGCGGCGGTGACCACGGCCGTGGAAAACGGCGTCTCCAGCTGGCTGCGGTTGCCCAGCGCCCCACTGTTTACTGGCGCAGACAGATGCTCTAGCGTGTCGTCCACCGAGGTCGCGTTGACGGTCACTGCGGGCAACTGGGCCACGCCTTGCGTATCCCCCGCGCCCTTGGGCGGCGGCACGCCGGCAGCCTGGGCATGGACGCCCGCGGAATGGACGATGCCCAGGGTCAGGGCTAGGGCATAGGGCGCAACTGCATGCCGCGCGTGCTTGCGCGCGCGGCACTTCCTGGCGGAAGCGGGACGGACCACGTTGAATACTCCAGAGCGGGAGGGGAAGAAACAATTATTTTAATGAATAGGACTGATTCGCAATTGTATTATCAACTGAAAACTTCCCCATTCCGCTCAGGCATTGCGGTCACTGCTTGGACGCTTTCTCCAACTGGTCGCGCAGCCGTTCCTCCTGGGCGCGCAGCTCAGGCGTGAATTCGTCGCCGAAGTCCTCGGCCTCGTACAGCGGGCGGATTTCGATATCGGACGGGCCCGGCATCGGATTGGGACAGCGCTTGACCCATTCGATCGCCTCTTCCAGGGAGGCGCACTCCCAGAGCCAGTAGCCGGCGATCAACTCCTTGGTTTCCGCGAAGGGGCCGTCTATCACTTGCCGGCTGCTGCCGGAAAAATGTACCCGCGCGCCCTCGGAACTCGGCTTCAGGCCGTCGCCCGCCAGCATCACGCCCGCCTTGACCAGTTCTTCATTGAACCGCCCCATGTCCGCCAACAACTGCTGAGTAGGCATCACCGCTGCTTCGCTATCGGCGGTGGCCCTGACTTGAACCATGAATCGCATCTCGGTCTCCTTGTGTGGATGGTGGAACTTGCATGCTCCATCCACACGACGAACCGCGCCAGACGAAATCGACATTCGCCGCGAAAAAAAATGTATCCGGGGCCGGATCGGCGCAATTTTCCATGAAAAAACCCATGACGCCCCGAGGAGCATCATGGGTCCCGGCCACCATCGCGGACGGGGCGATCAGCCCGTCACGGCGCCGGATTCGGCTGGCGGGCGTGGATCTTGTCGATCGCCTCCAGCACCTCCGCCGACAGGGTCACGTCCACGCTGTCGATGTTTTCCTTCAGCTGTTCCAGCGTCGTGGCGCCGATCAGGTTGCTGGTGACGAAGGGGCGTTGGTTGACCCAGGCCAGGGCCAGGTGGGTAGGCGAAATGCCATGCGCGCGCGCCAGTTCGACGTAGGCGCGGGTGGCGGCCTCGGCCTGCTCGTTGCTGTAGCGGGTGAAGCGCGTGTACAGCGTCAGGCGGGCGCCGGCCGGGCGCGCGCCGTCCAGGTACTTGCCGCAAAGCATGCCCATGGCCAGCGGCGAATAGGCCAGCAGGCCCACGCCTTCGTGGTGCGAGTACTCCGACAGTCCGATCTCGTAGACGCGGTTCAGCAGGCTGTAGGCGTTCTGGATGGTCGCGATGCGCGGCAGGCCCTTGTTCTCGGCATGGCGCAGGAACTGCCCCACGCCCCAGGGCGTTTCATTGGACACGCCGATGTGGCGCACCTTGCCGGCGCGCACGAAGTCCTGCAGCACCTCCAGCGTTTCCTCGATCGGCACGGTGTATTCATCCTGGACCCAGGGATAGGACAGCTTGCCGAAGGTGGCGGTGGTACGGTCCGGCCAATGCAGCTGATACAGGTCCAGGTAATCCGTCTGCAGGCGCTTCAGGCTGGCGTCCAGGGCCGCGGTCAGATTCTTGCGGTCCAGATGGGTCTTGCCGTCGCGGATGTGGCCGGGGCGCTTGGCGTCGCGTACCGGGCCCGCAACCTTGCTGGCCAGCACGATGTCCTGGCGGCGCTTGCTGCGCGCCAGCCAGGTGCCGATATAGGTCTCGGTCAAGCCTTGCGTTTCGGGTTTGGGAGGCACCGGATACATCTCGGCGACGTCAACCAGATTGATGCCACGCTCCAGGGCGTAGTCCAGCTGCTGGTGCGCCTCGGCTTCGGTGTTCTGCTCGCCCCAGGTCATGGTGCCCAGTCCGATCAGGCTGACATCCAGGTCGGTACGGCCGAGTTTGCGGTATTTCAATTTCTGCTCCGTGCGGTGTCGCTTACAAGGGAAGCGACACCTTACTCCAAGACGGTTTTCAAGAACCTGGCAACTCGCTCCGGCTGCGGGTTATTCGCCCCTTGCCCGCCGCATTCCTCTCGGCATACGCTTTATCCCCAAATAACCACCAGGAATCGACGTGCTGCGCGAAATTGATGAAACCTATGTGTTCTTCATCTGCGTCATCGTTTGCCTGGCCATCATCGAGCTGGGCTTCCAGCTGGGACGCAAGCGCCGCCGGGCCTCCGACGACGCCGCCAAGACCCATATCGGCGCGCTCCAGACCGCCCTGCTGGGCCTGCTGGCGCTGCTGCTGGGCTTTACCTTCGCGATGTCGGTAACGCGCTTCGAGACGCGCAAGAACCTGGTGCTGGAAGAGGCCAACGCCATCGGCAACGCCTACTGGCGTTCGCAGCTGCTGCCTCCCGCCGCCCGCGAGCCCATCGCAAAGCTGTTGCTGGACTACACGACGACGGCGCTGGAGTTCAGCGACGCCGACAACGACAAGGAACGTCTGACAGCGGCCAGCGCGGCGTCGCGGCGCATCGAGCGCCAGATCCGGAGCACCGCGGCCAGCGTCCTGGAAAATCCGCCCTCGATTTCCGCGGTCATGTTCATCCAGGCCATCAACGAAATGGCGCAAGTCAACGAAAAACGCCGCGTCGCGCTGGAAAACCACGTTCCCGAGCCCGTCTTCTATCTGCTCTTCATCGTCACGGCGGGCGCCATGGGCTTCATCGCCTACGGCACCGGACTGCACAAGCGCAGGCGGCTGATCTCGACCGGCCTGTTCGCCATGCTTATTTCCCTGGTGCTGACCTTCATCCTGGACATCGACCAGCCCGCCACGGGCGTCATCATGGTCAGCCAGGAAAGCATGGTGCGGATGAAGACGACGCTGGAGCAGGAACGGTAGGCGCGCGGCGCCCCCGTCCCGGCTGCCGACGCATCAGTACTGATAGCGCATCGTCAGCATGGCGCTGCGGCCCGCACCCCACGCCCCCTGGCTGTAAAACCCGATCTGGCTGTAGTACTTGCGGTCGAACAGGTTATTCACATTGAGCTGGGCGCTCAGGTTGCGATTGAAGCGATAGCGAGCCATCAGATTGGTGATCGCGTAGCTGCCCTGGCCCACGCGCTCTTCGCCATTGGGTCCGGTGGCCATGGTGTACACATGGCTCTGCCAGTTGACGCCGCCGCCGACCGTCAGCCGGTTCCAGTCGCCGGGCAACTGATAGGTCGTGAACACGCGCACCAGGCTGCGCGGCTGATCGGTCTGTATCGCGTTGCCGTCTCCATCGCGCGCGGTCCAGTGCGACCAGCCTGCGGCCAGGTTCCAGCCCGGCATCACCTCACCCGAGACTTCCAGGTCGAAACCGCGGCTGCGCGTGCCCTGCGCGGCGGTATAAGCCTGATTGATGGTGCCGGGCACCATGTAGCCCGGATCAACCTGGGCCACATTGTCCTGCTCGATCTGGAACACGGCGGCGCTGGCGTTCAGCTTGCCCTCCAGGAATTCGCCTTTGATGCCGGCCTCGTAAGCCTTGCCCTCGAGAGGATCGAGCCAGCTACCGCTGCGGTCCTGATAGCTCTGCGGATTGAAGATTCCGGTGTAGCTGACGTAGGCGGTATAGGTATCGTTGATGTCGTAAAGCAACCCGGCATAGGGCGTGAATTCGTTCTTCTTGAAAGCTTGGCGGCTGCCGCCGCCGAAGCCGACCGAATCCGTCTCCCACGTGCTGTAGCGCCCGCCCACGATGAGCTTGAGCGGATCGGCGAGGTTCAGCCGCAAGGCGCCATACCAGCCCGTCTGCTTGGTGGTATAGCGGTTGGCGGTGACCGAGTCGCTGTTCCACTCCGGTTCCGGATACGAGCCGTCCCAGTCCAGGAAGTTGCCCACGGCTGCGCTTGACAGGGCCGAACGGTAGTCGAAATCGCCGTGCTGGCGGTTGAAGCTGGCGCCCACGACAGCTTCGTGGCGCCGGCCGAACAGTGTGAATGGGCCGGACGCCTTCACATCCAGACTGTTCTGCTTGCGGTCTCCCAGATACCAGCTGGGCGATGCGCCCATGCCCAGGCCGGTATTGCGGTCGGGCCAGCCATAGAGATAAAGGAGCTTGGCGTCCATTTCGTTCTTGGAGTGCGATCCCACTGCGTTGACGGTCCAGCCGTTGTCGAAGCGGTGCTCCAGACTGGCGAAGGCCCCCTGGGTGGTGCTGCCCCACGACGACCAATCCGCGCCCGTGTTCAGCGATCGGCTCCAGTCGGTGCGGCCGCCGTCCGCATACCATAGCGGGAAGCCGCCCCAACTGCTGCGTTTCGGATCGTTGTCCTGATAATTGAAACCCACGCTCAGCGTCGTGCGGGAAGTGATGTCGGCGTCCACCACGCCGTAGAAGATCTTCTTGCGGTTTTGGTAGCCGTCCAGGTAGGAATGATTGTCCTGGTAGGCCGAGACGATGCGCCCGCGCACGCTGCCGGCAGCGTTAAGCGGCGTCGACAGATCCACGGTGGCGCGGTAGGTGTCCCAGTTCCCGGCGCTGACGCTCATGTCCGCCTTGAACTCGCGGCTGGTGGCGCGCTTGCGCACCAGGTTGATCGATGCGGACGGATTGCCTGCACCGGTCAGCAAACCGGTCGCGCCGCGCACCACTTCGACGCGGTCGTAGATGATGGGGTCAAGCGATGATTCGCCCGCTGCGTAACCCGTGTCGAAGCTCGTCGGGATGCCGTCATACATGTAGTTGCTGACGCTGAACCCGCGCGAATTGAACGAATAGCGCTCGCTGTCATAGTTCTGCACCGAAATACCCGGTGTGCTCGCCATCACGTCGACCAGCGACAGCATGTTCTCGTCATCCATGCGTTGGCGCGTGACTACCGTGACCGACTGCGGCGTTTCGCGTAATGTCAGCGGCAGCCCCGTGCTGGCGGCGGTGGCGCGCGGCGTATACGAACCGGTACCCTCGGTGGTCGTATTGTCTGCATTGCCGACCACCTGCATGGACGGCAAGGTGGCCACGCCCTCCTCCTGCGCGGCGGCTACGCCGCATGCCAGCGCCATCAGCACCAGGCATGGCGTGCGCCGCAGGACAAAGCGCGGACGGATGAGACGAGCGCGGCCGGCAGGCCTGAGGTGTTGCATGTTGGCTTCCTTTCCCTGTTTGAAACTTCAAATCGGAAGAAAGTGTAATGCAAACGATTCTCAGGTGCTTTATTGATAAAGCTAAAACTACCGCGCAGAAAGGCGCGATTTTTGGGGACATAATCGCGGCAAGAGGCGCGCTGCCCGGACCGTGAAACGACTTCGCGTGGCATGGTCAGAATGAAAACTGGCGCGGCCACCATCGCGGCCGCGCCAGGAATTTTTGCTGGCGCAGCCAAGGCTGCGCCTCGATGCGCTTTAGTTGGCCTTGCCCGCCGATGCGAGCGCCGACGCCGCAGGCTCGCCCGCATCCGTACAGGCCGCCGGACTGCGCTCCGCGAGTTCTTCCAGCAAATCTGCCGAAGGCACGAAGAACAGGCCGCCCGTGACCGCGTGACTGAAGTCGAGCAGGCGGTCGTAGTTGCCGGGTGGACGCCCGACGAACATGTTCTCCAGCATCAGTTCAATGGGACGCGGCGAACGCGCGTAGCCGATGAAATAGGTACCGAACTCCCCTGCCCCCGGCCTGCCGAATGGCATGTTGTCGCGCAGGATCTTCAGTTCCTGGCCGTTTTCCTCGATGGTGGTCAGGGCGCTGTGCGAAGACGTAGGTTTGATGTCATCGTCGAGTTCGACGTTGGACCACTTGTGGCGGCCGATGACGCCTTCTTGGCCCTCCACCGTCAACGCGTTCCATGCCGCCATGTCGTGCAGGTATTTCTGCACCAGCACATAGCTGCCGCCGGCGAACTCGGCGTCCTCGTCGCCGATGACGGTGAAGTCGAACGCCTCGCGTCCTTCCGGGTTCTCGGTCCCGTCCACGAAGCCGATGATGGCGCGCCGGTCGAAGTAGCGGAAGCCATGGACTTCATCGACGACGGTCACGGCATCGCCCAGCCCGCCTAGCAGCAAGGTCGCCAGCTCGAAACAAAAATCCATCGAATCCGCGCGGATGTGCAGCAGCAGGTCTCCCGGGGTAGCGACGGCCAGGCGCTCGCCCGCGCCAAATTCGCGGAAAGGATGCAGCGCAGCTGGGCGCGGCGCGCCGAAAAGCGTGTCCCAGGCCGTGGAGCCGAAGGCGGTGACACAGGAAAGATTCTGCTCGGGCGCGCGCGTGGACACCGTGCGGACGACGCCTGCGATATCGGCGCACCAGTCGCGCACGGTACCTGCGGCGGCAGCCCCCTGGTTGAGCGTGGCGACGATGAAAATCGCGTGGCGGGTGGTCGTGTTGTGTACGGCTTGGGATTCGGGTTGACGGTCGGACATCGGATCTGGGACCTCAAGAAAACGAGCGCGGCGGCGCGGAAAGGCTAGTCCGATTCTAAGCGCGGACTGTGGATGAATGCACCGGGTTCGTCAGGGCACCGCCCTCAACCATTCGCTCACCACGTCCAGCACGATGCGGCTTTGTTCACGGTGGGGGACATGGCCGCAGTTCTCCAGCAGCAAGGGGCGCGCGCCCGCCAGGGCGACGAGCTTGTCCTGATGCCTGGGGGAGCCGTATTCGTCGACTTCGCCGTGCAAGGCCAGCACCGGGCAACGGACCTGGCGCAGTTGCTCGTCCAGGTTCCAATCGGCGAAGTCCGGCGACAGCCAGGTGTCGATCCAGGCGCCCAGCACCCATGCGGCTTTTTCGCCGTGGTACTTCTTCAGGCGGTCCAGTTGGCCGGGTTCCGCAAAGCTCTGTTTGGCCGCGCGTATGCCTTCCAGCGTGCGGTCTTCCGCAAACATCTGCGCCGACTCGGTGATCAGCGCGCGGCAATCGTCGGCGTACACGCCGGCGCTGCAGACGGCCATGCCGCCGCCCACGCTGTGGCCGAACCCCACGAAGGCGCCGATGTTCAGTTCTTCGCGCAGGCTGCGGAACCCCTCGCGGGCCTCGTCTTCCACAAAGCCAGGCTCGAACACTGCCGTATTGGGATCGGAGCGGCCAAAACCCAGACGGTCGTAGGCGATGACGCTGCGTCCGGTCGCTTGCGCCAACTGTTCGGGGAAATCCCGCCACAATTCCACGCAACCCAGCGAATCGTGGAACATCACGATGGGCGCCGCGGCCACCGCCTCCCCTGCGGGGTCCCAGCGCCGCGCGTAAAGACGGCCCTGGCTGGTGTGCACGTAGACATCCTGGCTGGTAATGGCAAGCATGAAAAGTCCTGGGGAGAGTATGCGGCGATGCGCCATCGCACCGCGCTCCGATTATAGGAAAGCCCGCAGCCTCACCGCAGCCCGGACACCACGCCGGCTGCAATGATGAGCAGCACCAGCGCGGAAATCGCCATGTAGGCGTAGTCGCGTTCGCGCAGGAAGATGGCCAGCATCAGCGCCACCCGCGCCACCGGCAGCAGGATGAAGAGGGCCACTCCGGCCCTGACCAGTTCGAGCGCGCGCAAGCCGGCCGGCACTTGCGGCAGGAAATCAATTGCCATGCCCGCGGCGATGAGAGCCGAGGCAATCCATGTTCCATACCAGAGCAATCCGGCGATGACACGGTCGCGCCGCGCCTGCCTGTCTGCCGCCTGCGTCATGCCGGACCTCCCGGAATATGCACCCCCAGCGCGCTCAGCAACATCTGCACCGCCAGCAGGGACAGCACGATCACGAAGAAGAGGCGCAGCTTGTCCGCAGGCAGGCCCATCAGCAGGCGGGCGCCCAGCAGCGCGCCCGCAACCGAACCCAGCGCGACGGGACCGGCGATGCCGATGTCGATGTCGCCGCGCACGAAGTAGGCGCCCGCGCTGGCTGCGGCCGTCACGCCGATCATGAAGTTGGAAGTGGCGGACGAGACCTTGATCGGCAGCTTCAGCGCGGCGTCCATGGCGGGGATCTTGAGCACGCCCGAGCCTATGCCGAGCAAGGCCGAAATCAGGCCCGCGCCATACATCAGCGACAGGCCCAGCGGCACGCGGTCCACCTGATAGTGCACCTCGCGGCCCTGCGCTCGGTCGGGAAAGCTGGAATGCAGGCGCAACGCCGTGGCCCAGCTTGCGGCGTCGGGCGCGATTGCCACGGCCTCGCGGCGACGTGCCAGCATCTGCTGCGCGGACACGGCCAGGATGGCGGCGAACAAACCGTAGAGGAATTCGGTGGAGACAATGCCGATGAGAAACACGCCGGTCAGCGCGCCCAGCGTGGTGGCGGTCTCCAGCACGATCGCCAGCCGGACGTTGGTCAGCCGCCCCTTCAGGAATGGCGCGGCGCTGCCGCAGGAACAGGCAATCACCGAGATGATGCTGGCGCCGATGGCCACATGGATGTCCACGCCGAACAACAGCGTCAGGATGGGCACGATGAAGATGCCGCTGGCCATCCCCAGCACCCCGCCCAGCGCGCTGGCGCCGAAAGCGGCGGCGAACAGCCAGAAAAGGGTCGACGTCTCCATGGCCGCCGGCTCAGGCCCGCTTGCGCGGTTGCCGCGAGAGGCGGGTGGTGAACCGGATCAGGTCGCCGCGGTAATACAGCTTCTCGTAGTCGACCGGCCGCTGTCCCTCGGTGTAGGAAGTGCGCTCGATCAGGAAGATCGGGCTGCCCACGGCAACGCCCAGCGCCTGCGCGACGCGCTCGTCCGCCGTCACCGCTTCAAGCTGGTATTCGGCCTCGATCAGCGGCAGGTCGTAGCGCAATTCCAGCAGGTCGAAGATGGGTTCGGCTTCCAGGTCGTTGCTGGCAACCTTTACGCCTATGTCCAGCGGCAGATAGGTTTCATCGAACGACATGGCCACGCCGTCCGCCAGCCGCACGCGCTCGATGCGGTAGACCTGCGCGCCACGCGTCACGCCCAGCTGGCGCGCGACGTCTGCCGTGGCCGGCACCGGCCGCTTGTCCAGCAGGCGCGCCGTGGCCTGGCGGCCGAGCGCGTCCATGTCTTCGACGAATCCGCTCAGCGCCGTCAGCGCCTGCGTCAACTTGGGTTCCGTGACGAACGTGCCCTTGCCGCGCCGGATTTCCACCAGCCCGCGGGCAACCAGGTTTTCCACCGCCTTGCGCACCGTGGTGCGACTGACGGCGAAGCGCTCGATCAGTTGGTCTTCCGTCGGCAATTGGCTGCCCCGCGCCAGGCTGCCGGCCGCGATTTCCGCGGCCAGTGCCGTTTCCATCCGGGCATAGAGAGGCGCATTTTCGGATTGATTTTGCATGAAGACATCATAACATCATGATGTCATGATGATGCAAGCAACTCCCCGCGTTACAACGGAGTCGCCAGCAACTGGTAGTCTTCGCAGGCCCGGCCGGCGCCTCCCGCGCCGGCGCCCACTCTCAAGCGAGACACGATATGAGCAGTTTCATGCACAGCGCCTCCGTTCCCGTCCTGACGCAAATGCTGTCGGCCCTGTCCGATGTGCTGAAGAAGGCGGAAGCCCAGGCCACGGAAAAGAACATCGATCCGGACGCCTATCTCGGCGCCCGCCTGTTCCCCGACATGTTCCCGCTGGCGCGTCAGGTGCAGATCGCGTCGGATTTTGCCAAAGGCATCGCCTCGCGCCTGGCCGGCGCGGAAGTGCCGTCGTGGCCGGACAGCGAAGCCAGCTTCGCCGGCCTGCAGGCCCTGATCGCCAAGACCTTGGAGCACCTGGGTTCCTTCGGCCCGGAACAGTTCGCGCAGAGCGAAGCCCGCGAGATCGTGCTGCGCCCTGGCACGCCGAAGGAAAAGAAGCTGAGCGGCAGCGCCTACCTGCTGCACTATGGCCTGCCGCAGTTCTTCTTCCACGTCACCACGGCCTACGACATCCTGCGCCACAACGGCGTGGAAATCGGCAAGCGCGATTACATGGGCAAGTATTGATCCACCACTGCGGGCCCCTGCCACGGGGCCCGCATCGCCGCTACTCCGCGTAGCCGGGGTTGCGGCGATCCAGCCGGCGCAGCAAGCCCGGCCAGGCCAGCATGGCCTTGTGCGCGCGGTCGGCCTGCGATTCCACCGTCGCGTTCTTCAGGATGTCGGGCGGTATGTAGGTCAGCTCGCCGCCGGCCTGGGCCCGCACCTGCACCATGCAGGCGGCCTCCAGCCGGTGCATGGCCTGGAAGGCTTCGGCCATGCTCTGCCCCACGGTCAACAGGCCGTGGTTGCGCAGGATGAGATAAGAATTGCTGCCCAGGTCCCGCACCAGCCGCGGTTGTT
Organism: Achromobacter sp. D7-1; assembly: GCF_059760445.1. Lineage (NCBI taxonomy): Bacteria > Pseudomonadati > Pseudomonadota > Betaproteobacteria > Burkholderiales > Alcaligenaceae > Achromobacter > Achromobacter sp. D7-1. The sequence goes on from NZ_JCBAMT010000001.1 coordinate 28,718, forward strand.
CCTCGGGATTCAACGCCAGGCCTTCGTAGTCGTGGTAGCTGAGCGAGCGCAGCACGATGAACGCGAACTGCGACAGCGGCAGCAACCCGGCCTTCTGCGCCGACACCGCCACCCCGTTGATGGAATGCGTGTGCAGCACGCACATGGCGTCCTTGCGGGCCGCGTGGATACAGCTGTGGATGGTGAAGCCGGCCGGATTGATGTCGTATTCCGAGTCCATGACCTTGCGCCCATCGAGGTCGATCTTGACCAGGCTGGATGCGGTGATCTCGTCGAACATCATGCCGTAGGGGTTGATCAGGAAGTGTTCGGTCCCGGGCACCTTGGCCGTGATGTGGGTGAAGATCAGGTCATCCCAGCCGAACAGCGCCACCAGCCGGTATAGCGCCGCCAGATCCTTGCGGACCTCCCATTCCGTTGCGCTGACCTGTTCGCGCACGCTGGCGCCCTTGCCTGCCGTATCCATACTGTCTCCATTTTTCGATGATTGCCCGCGGCCACTGCGCGGGCGCTGACTGGCACTTTATTCGTTTTGCCCCAGGCCGGCACGCGGCGCGGCCAAGGAGCGGTCACCGCGGTTCACGAAGAATTCACATATGTGATGGAAATGGCGAGATGTCATTCCTATGATTCCGCTCAATAGCAGCCCAGTACAGACGCCCCGCCACACCATGTCCGTTGATCTACCCGATACCGATTTCCGCATACACCAGCTGGTCAGCCGGCACCTGCCTGGCCTGGCCGCGCATACCGCCCTGATTTCCGATGAAGGAAGCTGGACCTATGCGGAACTCGACACGGTGGTCGACGCGCTGGCCGCCTATCTGCGGACCCAGGGCCTGCGCGCTGGCGACCGCCTGCTGATCGCCGGGGAAAGCGGCGGCACCCAGCTGGCCGCCGTGCTGGCCTGCAGCCGGCTGGACGCCTGGGCCGTGGTCGTCAACGCCCGCATGACCGGCGTGGAAGTCGACGCCATCAAGGCGCACTGCCAGCCGCGGCTGCTGCTCGCCACCAGCGGCCTGTCGACGGAAGCCCAGGCCCACGGCCTGCGCCATGGCGCGCGCGAGGTCGAGCTTGCCGGCCTGCGCTTTGCCTGCACCGAAGCGGACCCCGCCGCGCAAGCCGAGCCGGCGCAGGCGGACTCGCGCGAACAGGTGGCGGTGATGATCTACACCAGCGGCACCACCGGCACGCCCAAGGGCGTGATGCTTACGCATGCCAACCTGGGCCATTCGTCCGCCGTCGCACGCCACGCGCGCGGCACCAGCCGCGATGACCGGATCTATTCGGCGCTGCCCATCTCGCACGTGTATGGCCTGAGCACCGTGGCCCTGGCCGCGCTCGGCGCCGGCGCGACGCTGCAATTGGCCAGCCGCTTCGACGTTGCGCACGCGATCGCCGCGCTGGCCGGCGGCATCACCATGCTGCATGGCGTGCCCGCCATGTACGTGCGCCTGCTGCAGGCGCATGAGCAAGGCACGCCGATCCCCGCGCCGCGCGTGCGCCTGCTGCATTGCGGCGGCGCGCCGCTGGATCCGTCGCTCAAGGCGCGCATCGAAGCAATCTTCGGGGAACCCATCAACAACGGCTATGGCCTCACCGAGGCCTCGCCGACGATCAGCATGGTGCCCTACCGCCAACGGCGCGCCGACCTGAGCGTGGGTTATCTGATTCCGGGCATGCAGGCCCGCATCGTCGGTGAAGACGGCCAGGAAGTGGCGTCCGGGGAAGTCGGCGAACTGCAAGTGCGCGGCCCCAACATCATGAAGGGCTATTACAAGGCGCCCGAGCAGACCGCGCAGGCGCTGGACGCCGCGGGCTGGCTGCGCACCGGCGACCTGCTGCGCGCGGAGCCGGACGGCGCGCTGTTCGTGATGGGCCGGATCAAGGACCTGATCATCCGTTCCGGCTTCAACGTCTACCCCAGCGAAGTCGAGGCCGCGCTCAACGCCTATGCCGGCGTGCGCCAATCCTGCGTGGTCGGCGTGCCGCTTGACGGCGACGAGCAGATCATCGCCTTCGTCGAAGCGGAGGACGGCCTCAGCATCGAGGCGGAAGCCTTGCAGGCCTTTGCGCGCGAGCGCCTCGCGCCCTACAAGCGCCCGCAGAAAATCATCCTGCTTTCCAGGCTGCCAGCGGCAGATAATGGAAAGATCCTCCGCAAGGCCGTCGTCGACATGGCGCGCGCGCATTGCAATTGACTTACCAAAACAAAATATCCATCCACAGGAGACAACCATGAAATTCGCAGCACGCAGGCATTTCCTGGCGGCCGCCGCCGCCCTGGCCGCGGTTTGCAGCCTGCCGGCGCAGGCGGCCGACAACGCCTGGCCCGAGAAGCCGATCCGCTTCATCGTGCCCAGCGCCGCAGGCGGCGGGGCCGACACGGTTGCGCGCCTGTTGGCCCAGCACATCGGCGGCGTGCTCAAGCAACCGATCGTGGTCGAAAACCGCGCCGGCGGCTCGGGCGTGATCGCCGGCAATGCCGTGCTGGGCGCGCCGACCGACGGCTATACCTTCATGCTGGGTTTCACCACCATGTCGCAGCTGCCGGCGACCTCGACGGTCAAGATCCCGTATCAGGTGGACCGCGACTTCATTCCGGTATCCCTGGTCGCCCGTTCCTCCAACGTGCTGGTGGTCAATCGCAGCAGCGTGGACGTGGATTCGGTCAAGGCCCTGGTGGAAGCGCTGCGCGCCGCTCCCCAGAAATACAGCTACGGGTCCTACGGCAACGGTTCGACCGGCCATTTCCTGGGCGCCCAGTTCCTGCAGGAAACCAAGACCAGCGCCCAACACGTGCCGTACAAGGGCGCTGCGCCCATGATGTCCGACCTGCTGGGCGGCGTGGTCTCCTTCGCCTTTCCCGACATCGGCTCGGCCCTGCCGCACCTGAATTCCGACCGCCTGCGCGTGCTGGCCGTGACCGGCGACAAGCGCATGGCGACCCTGCCGCAGACGCCCACCATGACGGAACTGGGCTACCAGGGCTTCAACCTGGGCGCCTGGTTCGGCCTGTTCGCGGCCAAGGGCACGCCCGACGCCATCGTCCAGGCCATGTCGACGCAGATCGCCGACGCGGTCAAGGCGCCCGAGGTCCAGTCCAAGCTCGTCGGCATGAACCTGGATCCCGTGGGCAGCGATCCCAAGACCTTCGCCACGTTCTTCCAGACCGATCTGAAGCGCTGGGCAGAACTGGCAGACAAGGCCAATATCCGCACCGACTGATCCCGAGGCACGCCATGTCCCGTTCATCTCGCCGGCTCGAACTTCCTGACGCGTCCATCAAGGACAGCACGCGCGACCTGGGCCAGCGCTCGGTGAAGTCGGCCCAGCGCGTGCTCGAACTGATCGAGCTGCTCGAACAGCTCGGACGGCCCGTCACGCTGGCGGAGATCGTGCGCGCCAGCGGCTATCCGCAGTCCAGCACCTGGATGCTGGTGCAGACGCTGATGCGCATGGGCTATCTGTGCCACAACCCGGACGATGGCACCTACATGCCCAGCCTGCGGCTCAACATGCTGGGCGGCTGGGTGCATGACCTGGCCCTGCCCCGCAGCAACCTGCGCCTGGCCATGCGCGCACTGGGCGAACGGCTGGGCCTGAGCATCATCCTCGGCCAGCGCAGCGGCCGCTATGTGCAGTACGCCCACGTGCTCTACGGCGCCAAGGACCGCAAGACCCAAGTCCCCATCGGCGTAGTGCGTCCACTGATCGACACTGGCCTGGGCTACGCGCTGCTGGCGCAGTTGCCCGACGACGAAGTCTGCGCCATTGCCAGCGTCTGCCTGGCGCGCGCCGAGCACGAATCGCCGGTGACGACCCTGCGCCAGGTCCTGACCATTGTCGACAAGGCCCGCAGCGCCGGCTTCGTCTACTCGCACCGGCTGCAAAGCGCCAACCGCGCCTCCTTCTCCTTCGCGCTGGTCACCGACCCAGGCGCCGGCGACCACACCGGGCTGATGGGCCTGGCCATCGCCGGCACGCGCCAGGACGTGGCCGCGCGCCTGCGCGATATCCCCCGCACGGTCAATGAAGTTGCCGCCGAATTTCTGCCCGATGTCCCCATACACATCAAGGCCGCCCATCCCATTTCGCCGATCTGAAGGCGCCCCATAGAGCGATCATCACCATGGATATTGAAATCACGCCTGAAGAGCGGGAATTCCGCCAGGAAGTCCGCAGCTTCGCGCAGGCCCACCTGCCCGAAGGCGTCCGCCGCAAAGTGCTGTATGGCGAGAAACTGGAGAAACACGAATACGTGGATTGGCAGCGGCATCTGCACCGCCAGGGCTGGATCGCGCCGGCATGGCCCGTGCAATACGGCGGCACCGGCTGGAGCCTGGGAAAACAGCGCATCTTCCTGCACGAGCTGGCCCTGCAATGCGCGCCCGAGACCATTCCATTCGGCATTTCCATGGTCGGCCCGGTGATCTACACCTTCGGTTCGGACGAGCAGAAGGCGCAATACCTGCCCGCCATACTCGGTTCTGAAACCTGGTGGTGCCAGGGCTTTTCGGAACCCAACGCCGGCTCCGACCTGGCCTCGCTGCGCACCCGCGCGGTCGATTGCGGCGACCACTATCTGCTCAATGGCCAGAAAGCCTGGACCACCCACGGGCGCCATGCCGACATGATGTTCTGCCTGGCCCGCACCAGCGACACCGGCAAGCCACAGCAAGGCATTTCCTTCCTGCTGCTCGACATGAAGACCCCGGGCATCGAGGTCCGGCCGGTGCGCACCATCGATGAAGGCGCCAGCATCTGCGAAGTGTTCTTCAACGACGTCCGCGTGCCGAAGTCCGGCCTGGTCGGCAAGGAAGGCGAAGGCTGGACCTACGCCAAGTTCCTGCTCGGCCACGAGCGCGCCATGATCGCCCGCGTCGGCCGCTCGCGCATGCAGCTGGTGCGCGCGCAACGCCTGGCCTCGCATCCGCTGGCCGACGGCAGCCGTCCCATCGACAACCCGATCTACCGCCAGCGCCTGTGCGACATCGAAGCGCGCCTGCGCGCACTGGAATTGACCGAGTTGCGCGCCTTGTCGGCCTACCGCCCGGGATCCGGCTTCGACGTCGCCGATTCTTCCATGCTGAAGATCGAAGGCTCCGAGATCTGCCAGGCCCTGACCGAACTGCTGCTGGACCTCGCCGGCCGCTACGGCATGGTCTACACCGGCCGCTACACCCAGTCGCCCATCGGCGACGCCACGGCGCACGGCCTGCTGGGCGACCACCTGTTCAACCGCGTGGCCACGATTTACGGCGGCAGCTCCGAAATCCAGAAGTCCGTGATCGCCAAGAGCCGATTCCAGAAATAAGCAAGGACACGCCATGAATCTGAACCTCTCCGACGAACAAGCGATGATCCGCGCGAGCGTGTTCGATTATTTTTCGACCGCTTACGGCTTCGACCGCCATCTCGAACGGCTGGCCAACCCCGCCAAGACCGACCGCGCCGCCTGGCAGGCCATGGGCGAACTGGGCTGGCTGGGGCTCACCGTGCCGCAGGACGACGGCGGCCTGGGCCTGGGGCCGCAGGAAACCATGCTGTTGATGGAAGGCGCGGGCGCCTCGCTCAGCACCGAACCGCTGCTGGCCAGCGCGGTATTGACGGCGCCGCTGCTGGCGGGCGCGGCCGCGGGATCGCCTGCCGCGCAGGCGCTGGAAGCCGCAATCGCGGGCCAGGCCAGCCTGGCCCTGGCCTGGACTGAAACCGATCGCGGCTTCGCGCCGCTGCAGGCGAACGCCCGCGCCGAACGCGACGGCGAGGGCTGGCGCGTAAGCGGCCGCAAGACGCTGGTGGACAACGGCGCGGACGCCGACTGGCTGGTGGTGACGGCCCGCAGCGAAGCCGGCCTGGCGCTGCTGCTGGTGCAGGGCAACGCCGCGGGGCTGACCCGTACCGGCGCCCCGCTGGCCGACGGCGCCCGCAGCGCCGACCTGGTGTTCCAGAACACGCCGGCCGCGGCCTGCCTGGCCAGCGGCCAGGAAGCCCAAGCCCTCCTGCTGCGCGCCGTCTACCGTGGCCTCGCGGCCAGCTGCGCGGTGGCGCTGGGCGCCATCGAACGTACGCTGGAAATCTGCCGCGACTACCTGCACGAACGCAGCCAGTTCGGCAAGCCGCTGGCCGCGCTGCAAGTCCTGCAGCACCGCTACGTGGACATGCTGATCGCGGCCGAACGGGCGCGTTCCATGACCCTGCTGGCCGCGCTACGCGCGGACGAAGCCGCCGCTGGCGATGCCGAGGCGCAGCGCGATCTCAGCCTGGCCAAGCTGACCGTGGGCCGCAGCGCGCGCCACGTGGGCGGCCAGGCCATCCAGGTGCACGGCGGCATGGGCATGGCCTACGAATATCCCATCGGCCACTACTACCGCAAGCTGCTGTGCTGCGACGCGGCCTTCGGCTCGCAGGACGACCATCTGGCCCTGCTGTCCGAAGGCTTGGCAGCGCCCGCCGACGCCTGACATCCGCTTTGATCATTCCTTCCTATCTCGCCATGGCAACCCCCGCAAACCAACGCATCCAGGCCACGCGACAGGACGACGTCCTGCTGCTGGGCCTGAACCACCCGCCCCTCAATACGCTGGACCATCCCCTGCGCCAGCAATTGCATGAAGCCTTGCAGGCCGCCGCCCAGGATGCGTCGGTGCAAGCCATCGTGCTGCACGGCGCACAGGGCAACTTCAGCGCTGGCGCCGACATCCGCGAATTCGACCAACCCAGGCAGGCGCCCTGGGCCGGCGACGTCGCCAATCTCATCGCCGCCAGCAGCAAGCCCATCGTCGCGGCGCTGCAAGGCGTGGCCCTCGGCGGCGGCCTGGAGCTGGCGCTGGCAGCCCATGCCCGCGTCGGCGCCGCCAACGCCAGGCTGGGCCTGCCCGAGGTCAAACTCGGCCTGCTGCCCGGCGGCGGCGGCACGCAACGCCTGCCGCGCCTGATCGGCGCGGCGGCTGCCCTGCCCCTGATCCTTGAAGGCCGTAGCGTAGACGGCAAGGCCGCGCTGGCGCTGGGCCTGCTGGACCAGGTCTGCGACGAAGCCAGCCTGCTGGACTGCGCCGTGCGCAAGGCACGGGCGCTGTGCGCAGACAATGCCGCCGCGCGCCGCGGCGCCGCTGCGGCCGACGACAAGCAGGCCGGGCTGGCCGCCGTGGCTGCGCAACGCGAGCGCCTGGCCGCCAAGCCCCATTCCCTGCCGGCCCAGCATCTGCTGCTGGATTGCCTGCAAGCCGCGCTTGAACTGCCGCTGGCAGAGGGCCTGAAGGTCGAGCGCGAGGCCTTTCTGCAATGCGTGGCCAGCCCCGAGCACAAGGGCCTGGCGCACGCCTTCTTCGCCGAAAGACTGGCCGGAAAATCCCCGGCTGGCGCGGCCCGGCCGCGTCCCGTGCAACGCGCCGGCGTCATCGGCGGCGGCACCATGGGCGCCGGCATTGCCGTGGCCATGCTCGATGCCGGCCTGGACGTGGTGCTGATCGAACGCGACGCCGCCTCGCTGCAGGCCGGCCAGGAGCGGATCGACGGCGTCTACCAACGGCAGGTCAACTCGGGCAGGCTCGACGCGGCCACGCGTGAGCGGCGCCTGTCGCGCCTGAGCGCGGCAACCGACTACGCCGCGCTTTCCTCGGTCGACCTGGTGGTCGAAGCGGTGTTCGAAGACATGGAAGTGAAGACCCAGGTATTCGCGGAACTGGACCGGGCCTGCAAGCCCGGCGCCATCCTGGCCACCAATACCTCGTACCTGGACATCAACCAGATCGCGCGCAGCATCTCGCGTCCGCAAGACGTGATCGGGCTGCACTTCTTCTCGCCCGCCAACATCATGAAGCTGCTGGAGATCGTGGTGCCCGAGCAGGTCGCCGACGACGTGGTGGCGACGGGCTTCGCGCTGGCGCGGCGGCTGGGCAAGGTGCCGGTGCGCGCCGGCGTGTGCGACGGCTTCATCGGCAACCGCATTCTCTACGTGTACCGCGAGGCCGCCAACCACATGATGGAGGATGGCGCCTCGCCCTACCAGATCGACCAGGCGCTGGAACGCTTCGGCTACGCCATGGGACCGTTCCGCACCGCCGACCTGACCGGCGGCGACATCGGCTGGGCGACCCGCAAGCGCAAGGCCGCCACCCGCCCGCCCGAGGCCCGCTACGTGCAGGTGGCCGACCGGCTGTGCGAACGCGGCTGGTTCGGCCAGAAGACCGGCCGGGGCTATTACCTCTACCCTGAACGCGGCCAGCGCGGCAAGCCCGACGCCGAGGTGCTGGCGCTGATCGACCAGGAACGCGCCGCGCGCGGCATCGAAGCCCGCCGGTTCAGCGACGAGGACATCGTGCGGCGCTACATGGCCGCGCTGGTCAACGAAGCCGCCAAGGTGCTGGACGACGGCATCGCGCTGCGGCCCGCGGACATCGACGCCGCGCTGGTCAACGGCTACGGCTTTCCGCGCTGGCGCGGCGGCCCCATGAAATACGCCGACGACGTCGGCCTGGCGGCCGTCCTGGCCGACATCGAATCCTATGCCAAGGAAGACGCGGCGTTCTGGGCCCCCTCGGAACTGCTGCGGCGCCTGGCGCGCGCAGGCGCGACCTTCGGCAAACTGAACCAACCCCAATAAGGAATCGCCGCATCATGCGAGAAGCCGTCATCGTCGCCACCGCGCGCACGCCGCTCACCAAGTCCAAGCGCGGCGAGTTCAACATCACCCAGGGGCCGACCCTGGCCTCTTACGCCATCCAGGCCGCGGTGGAACGCGCGGGCGTGGATCCGCACAGCATCGAGGACGTGGTGCTGGGCTGCGGCTACCCGGAAGGCACCACCGGCCGCAACGTGGCCCGCCAGGCGGCGTTGCGCGCCGGCCTGCCGCAAAGCGTCGCCGGCGCCACCGTCAACCGCTTCTGCGCCTCCGGCCTGCAGGCCGTGGCCGATGCGGCGGCGCGCGTGGTCATGGGCCAGTCCGGCCCGGTCGTAGCCGGCGGCGTGGAAAGCTGCTCGCTGCTGCGCACCCGCGACGACGGCGTCAGCGGCATCGACAGCTGGCTGCAGGACCAGATCCCCGGCCTCTACCTGCCCATGATCGCCACCGCCGATATCGTGGCGCAGCGCTACGGCATCAGCCGCGAGGACCAGGACGCCTTTGCCTTGCGCAGCCAGCAGCTCACCGCCGCGGCGCAGCGCGAAGGCCGCTATGCCGACGAGATCATTTCCGTGCGCGCCACCATGGAAATCACCGACAAGGCGACGGGCGCCACCCGCCGCGAAGACGTCACCGTCAGCGCCGACAACTGCAACCGCGCGTCCACCACCGCCGAAGGCCTGGCCGGCCTGGTTCCCGTCATGGGCCCGGACCGCTACGTGACCGCGGGCAATGCCTCGCAGCTGGCCGACGGCGCCTCGGCCTGCGTGCTGATGGACGCCCGCGACGCCGAACGCGCCAACCTCGAACCGCTGGGCGCCTTCCGCGGCCTGGCCGTGGCCGGTTGCGCTCCCGATGAAATGGGGATAGGCCCGGTCTACGCCGTGCCCCGCCTGCTGGAGCGCCACGGTCTGAAGGTCGAGGACATCGACCTGTGGGAGTTGAACGAAGCCTTCGCCTCGCAAGCGCTGTACTGCCAGCGCCGCCTGGGGATCCCGCTGGAGCGGCTCAACGTCAACGGCGGTTCGATCGCGGTGGGCCATCCCTTCGGCGTGACCGGCGCGCGCCTGACCGGCCATGTCCTGCTGGAAGGCAGGCGCCGTGGCGCCAAGTATGCGGTGGTCACCATGTGCGTGGGCGGCGGCATGGGCGCGGCGGGGTTGTTCGAGATCTTCTGAGCACGCAAAGGCGCGGGGTTGGAACCGCCGCGCGCCGCGTCGCTTCGTAGGCCGCACGCCGGCGCGGACGCGGTGAGCGGTTTGCTGATGTCCTTTAGCTTCTTGGGGTGGGCGGTGACGCCATCAGAAAATCAATCGCCGCATTCACACCAGCGAACACAGTAGCAATCAAAAAAAGCATGTATGTGTTATTCGGCCGCCCGCGCGGCCGAATAACACGGGCAGCCCAAGACTCGCCCCTGACCACAGCTCCGGCAGCGCGACGACCCAAGACACACGTAGCCCGTCGGTGCGGGCGGCGTGGCGGCGAGCAACCTCGATGCGCCCGACGGAATCCGAAGGAGTCGCCGAAGGCGAGGACGAGGATGAGGATGGGGCAGTCCGGAGCGAAGGCTCCGGACCGCAATCGTGGGCGCTCGCCGCCACGCCGCCCGCGCCGACGGGCGACCTACGAAGCACGAGCCGCAGCAACAGCAACAACCACAAAAACAGAGCAAAAAAAGAAGGGCGTCCGCGGACGCCCTTGCGGCTTCCCGCCGCTTACTGCGGTTCGATCTTCGCGTCGATCGCGCGTTGCGTCCAGACCTGGCGCTGCGATTGCGCGAAGGCCTGGTGTTCGGCCAAGGTGTTGGGCGAGACCTGCATGCCCAGGGATTCGAAGCGTTGCAACACGTCAGGCTCGCGCAGGATGGCGGCGACTTCCTGGTTCAGCTTCTGCGCGATGGCGTCGGGCGTCTTGGCCGGCACGGCCACGCCGACCCACACCACCAAGTCGAACTTCTGGTAACCCAGTTCCGCCAAGGTCGGCACGCCGGGGAATTCCTTGGCGCGCTCATGGCCCGTGTAGGCCAGGCCGCGCAGCTTGCCGGCCTGCATGAAGGAGGTGACGACGGACAGATCGGCGAACAGGTAGTCGACGTGGCCGCCCAGCAGGTCGGTCACGGCCGGCGGCTGGCTCTTGTAGGGCACGCCGTTGGCGGCAGCGCCGGCCACGGTGTTGAAAGTGGCGCCGGCGATCTGGCTGGTGGGCGAGCCGTAGGCGTAGTTCAGGGGCTTAGCCTGCGTGGCCTTGACCAGTTCCTGCAGCGACTTGTAGGGCGCATCCTCGCGCACCACCAGCATCATCGGGATGGTGGCGATGCGGATGACGTGGGTGAAGTCGCCAGTGGGATCGAACGGCAGCTTGCGGAACAGCGCCGGCGTGGCCGAGTGCGTCGAGCTGCTGGTGAGGATCAGCGTATAGCCGTCGGGCTGGGCGCGCGCGGCGAACGAGGCGCCGATGGTGCCGGACGCGCCGGGCTTGTTCTCGATCACGACCGGCACGTTCAGGCGCGGACCGAGCTTTTCGGCAATGATGCGCGCGCTGGTGTCGGTGGCGCTGCCCGGCGAGAACGGCACGACGATGGTGATGGGCTTGTCGGGATAGGCGCCCTGCGCCAGCGCCACGGGCGGCAGCGCGCCAGCCAGCGCGGTCAGGACGGTGAGGCTGCCAGCGGCCAGCAGGCTGCGGCGCACGCCGAACGGTCGATTCATGCTTGTCTCCTGTCAGGGGCCGCGGGTCGGCCTCTTTAACTCTGACCGTATGATGCTTGCGACCCGCTTATCCCAACAAGGGACTAATTTTCATAGACTTATTCCAAACCCGGATTAATTGCCTTCAGACTGGCGCTCGCGCAGATAGTCTTCGGTGGCCTGCAAAAAGGCTGAAGCCGCCAACGACAGACGCGCGTTGCGGCGCTGGATCAGCCAGAGCTCGTGCCCATGCTTGCGGGCGCCATCGATCTCCAGGATGCGCAAGCCCAGCTGCCGCGCCAAGTCGCAGGCATAGCCGGGCACCACGGTTATCCCCAGCCCCGCGCCGACCAGCTTCAGCGCCGAGACCAGCATGCCGGCCTCGATGCGGTAACGGAATTCCAGGTTCAGGTCGGCCGCCACGCGGTCCAGGCTGCGCCGCACGCTGTACACGTTGCGCAGCATGATGTGGTCGTGGGCGGCCACATCGGCCCATGACACGGAACGCTTGCGCGTCAGCGCGTGGCGCGGCGCGCATACCGCGTACATGGTGTCGCGGTAGATGACCCGCGTGGCCAGTTCTTCCGAAGGCGTTTCGACCGAGACGATGCCGAAGTCTGCCCGGCCATTGCGCACGTGTTCTATGGTGTCGTCGGTGGACAGCTCGAACAGGTCCAGCTTCACGCTGGGATGGGCGCGGTGATAGTCGGCCACCACCTCGCCCAGCAACCCGACCATCATCAGCGGCGAGGTGGCCACGCCCACGGTGCCGCGTTCCAGTGTGCGCAGGCCCGACATGCTGCGCTCGGCGGCGCGCACGGTGCCCAGGATTTCCTGGGCGTAGGCATAGAAATCCGCCGCGCCGTCGCAAGGCGTGACGCTGCGGGTGGAGCGCTCGAACAGCGGCTGGCCGACCTCGGCCTCCAGTTCGGCGCAGAGTTTGCTGACGGCCGACTGGGTCACGAAGGCCGCGCGCGCGGCCGCCGTGAAACTGCGCAGTTCGTAAAGCGCGCAAAACACGCGCAATTGCTTGAGAGTGATGTTCATGGTCGAAGTCGCCGCCAGGCGCCGCCGGCCATGCCGGCCTCAGCGCGCAGGCTCGAGCATATCGCGATCGGCGTCCTGGCGCGGCGCCTGGCGCTTGATCTCGCCCGGCGTGCGCGAGAAGCGCACCGGGATGCCCGCGGCCATCAATGGCCCTTCGGTCGGATGTTCCACGCGCTGGAAGAACCCCGTCGCCTGCAGGTGCGGATCCTCGAACAAGGCTTCCGGCGTGTTCACGCGCGAATGCGGGATGTCCGCGTCCGCCAGCAGCGCCAGCCACTCCCCGGTGCCGCGCAGCGCGACGATGTCCGCCAGGTCCTGGTAGAGCTCGTCGAAGTGCCGCGCGCGCGAGGCCGCGTCGACGTAGCGCGCGTCCGCCGCCAGGTCGGCGCGTTCGGCCAGGGCGAAGAAGCGCCGCCATTGCGCATCGGTATAGGGCAGCAAGGCCAGATAGCCGTCGCGTGTGCGGTAGGGACGCCGCTGCGGCGACAGCACCCGGCTGTAGCCCATGGGTCCCAGCGGCGGCACGAAGCTGTGCCCGCTCATGTGTTCGACCAGGGTGAAGGAGACCAGCGTTTCGAACATGGGGATTTCGACTGCCTGCCCCTGGCCCGAACGCTCGCGCTCGTACAAGGCCATGGGAATCGCATACGCCAGCGTCAACCCCGCCACCTTGTCGGCGATGATGGTGTTGACATAGGCCGGCGCGCCGCTGTTGCGGCCTTGCAGGTCCGCCATTCCGCTCATGGCCTGGATGATGTCGTCAAAAGCCGGACGCGCGGCGTAGGGGCCGTCCTGGCCGAAGCCCACCGCCGAGCAATGGATCAGGCGCGGGTTGCGCGCGCGCAGCGTGTCCGCGTCCAGGCCCAGGCGCGCCAGGGCCGCCGGGCGCACGTTGGACACGAACACGTCGGCGCCGTCGATCAGGCGCAGCAGGCTGTCGCGGTCGGCCGGCGTCTTGGCGTCCAACGTCACGCTGTACTTATTGCGGTTGAGGTTCAGGTAGGCCGGCCCCATGCCCGGGTTCATCGCCGGAGCCGAGGTCCGGAACACGTCGCCTTCGGGCGCCTCGACCTTGATCACCTCCGCCCCCATGTCGGCCAGGATCTGGGTGCCGTACGGCCCCATGGCCACCGAGGTCATGTCGACGACCCGCACGCCCGCGAGCGGGCCAGCCATTACTTGGCCTCCTGCTGCTTCTTGCGGTTGACGAAGGGCGCCATGTAGCGGCGCGGCTCGTCGGTGGTGAAGGCCTCGCCGAACGCAGCCACGCTGCGGTCCAGGCCGGCTTCCACGGTGGACTCGCTCCAGTATTGCAGCAGCGCCTTCTGCGAGCGCACCGCGATCGGGCCGCTTTCGGCGATGGGCGCCACCGTGCGTTCGACCAGCGCGTCCAGCGCGCCGGTTTCGCTGACGAATTCCAGGAAGCCCCACTGCTGCGCCTGCGCAGCGTCCACCGTCTCGCCGGTCAGCAGCAGCCAATTGGTGGGGCCGGGGCCGATGATGGCCGGCAGCAGCACGGCGTGGATCACGGACGGGATGCCCACGCGCACCTCGGGCATGCCGAAGACCGCGTCCTTCGATCCCAGACGGATGTCGCAGGCCGCGGCCAACTCCATGCCCGCGCCCAGGCAGAAGCCCGGGATGCGGGCGATGGTGGGCACGGGAATCGCGGCCACCGCGTCGCACAGGTCGCGCAGCCGGGTGATGAATTCGCGCGCGCCCTGCGGATCAAGCTCGGCCATCTCATAGATGTTGGCGCCGCCCACGAAGGCGCGCTCGCCCGAACCGCGGATGACCACGGCGCGGGCATCGTCCTGGGCCGCGATCCAGCGGGCGGCCTCGGTCAGGCTCAGCGTGACCGCCGAGGCCAGAATGTTCAGGCTCTTGGCGTCGTGGATCTGCAGGGTATAGACGCCGCGCTCGTCGCGGGTCACGAGGGCATGGGCGAAAGCAGGGATAGGCGCAGTCATGGAAACTCCAGCTAGGGTTATGGCCACCGATGCTAAGGGTAGGGTTTCATCACAACAAACGAGTAATTTTCATGAAATAAGTCTGAAACGGAATAAATACCGAAGCCCCGGCGGCTTGGTTACGATAGCCGCCTCTTGCGGGAGTCGCACCATGGGTATCACGCTGCGCCAGCTCCGGGCCTTCTGCGCCGTGTACGAGCTGAAGAACTTCACCCGCGCCGCCGAGGCGCTCAACCTGACGCAGTCGACCGTCAGCAAGCTCTGCTCCGAACTGGAGAGGGCGATAGGCATGGCGCTGTTCGAGCGCTCGGCGCGCGGCGTCGAACTGCTGGAAGGCGCGGCCGAGCTGTATGCCTACGCGCAGGAAACCTTCGGTTCGCTGCGCGCGGCCGAACGCAGCCTGAGCAGCCTGGCGGGGCTGGAGCGCGGCGAGGTCTCCATCGCGGCGTCACCCATCATGATGCACACGCTGATCGCGCCGGTGGTGGCGCAATTCCATGCGCGCCACCCCAACATCGTCTTCGACCTGCATGAACTCACCGGCGACGAGGCCACCGAACACGTCCTGCACGGCAAGGCCGACCTGGGGCTGGTGGCGATGGAAAGCCAGGACCCCAGACTGGACTGCCGCGTGGTCTATCGCGGCCCCATGTATGCCGTGGTGCCCGCCGGCCACCCCTTGGCGCGGCGCGACGAGACGCGCTGGCGCGAACTCGCCCGCTACCCGCACATCCTGCTGCGCGGCACCTACACCGTGCGCCGCAAGATGGACCAGATCCTGCAGGACCAGGGGCTGACAGTGCGCAGCGTGGCCCAGACCGGCAGCCTGACCACCGCCTTCGCCATGATCCGCGGCGGCATGGGCATTACCGTCATGCCGGGCTACGTGCGCAAGGTCTGCCAGGAAATGGGCCTGAAGGCGCTGTGCATCGCCGACCGGCCTCAGGCCCTGCACGAGCTGTCCGTCCTGCGCCGGGCCGACTACCGGCTGTCGCGCGCCGCGGCGGCGTTTCTTGCCGCCTTCGAAGCGCATCTTGGCGAACAGGGACAGCCCGCCGCGGCCGGCGATTAATCTCTTTCCTGAATGCCTTCATGATAATTAATCAATTGTTTGCATGATGGACCGCTTCCATCATTAGCGCGTCGAGGCCCCGCACCCCGCGCGCTATCCAGACGGTCACCTCGACGCCATAACCATGCAGGGCAAATCAGCCCGCAGCACGAGGAGACCTCCGACATGACACTCAAGCCTGGCCTGAAGCAGCTGCTGACGCTGCTCGCCGTTGTTCCCGCCATCGCCGCCGCCGAGACCTATCCGGCCAAACCCGTCACCCTGGTGGTGGCCTACGCCCCCGGCGGCATGACCGACATCCTGACGCGGCGCATCGCAGCCGATCTGCAAACCCGCCTGGGCAAGCCCTTCGTGGTCGAAAACAAGCCGGGCGCCACCGGCCAGATCGCTACCGAGTACGTGTCGCGGCAGAAGGCGGACGGCTACACCATCCTGGTGGGCGCGACCAGCCACGTGATCAACCCCGTGCTGAAGAAGCTGCCCTACAACGCCCGCAAGGATTTCGCCCCGGTGGCGCTGCTGGCGGTCAGCCCGAACTTCCTGCTGGTCAACGCCAACCTGGGCATCAAGACTTTCGCGGACTTCAAGAGCTATGCGCAGAAGCAGCCCTCCGTGCCCTACGGCACGGCCGGCGCCGGCGGCGCGCCCCACATCGTCGGCGAACTGCTGCGCGCGCAAAGCGGCCTGCCGCTGATGCACGTGTCCTATCGCGGCGCGGGCCCGGCCATGACGGATCTGGTGTCGGGACAAGTGCCTGTCGGCATGGCCGAGTCGGTCACCGCCAACGCCTATCTGCAATCCGGCAAGATCGTGCCCCTGGCGATCGCTTCGGCCCAGCGCCAGTCGCGCTATCCCGAAGTGCCCACGCTCAACGAGCTGGGCTACAAGGGCTTCGACCTGAGCACCTGGGTAGGCGTCTACGCCCCGGCCGGCACGCCCGCCGACATCGTGCAGACGCTGAACAGCGAGATCCGCAAATCGGTGATGCAGCCGGCCACGCAGGAGTACATCCGCTCCACCGGTTCCGAGCCGGGCGACATGGATCTGGGCCAGTACCAGAAGTTCGTCAGCGACGAAATGGACAAGTGGCAGGCCGTCATCACCCAGGCCGGGGTCAAGGATGAGTGAGGTCCGCATCGGCTCGCTGTCGCCGGAAGCCTATTTTGCCGAGGCGCTGCGTGCGGGACGCCTGGAAGTCCAGGTGTGCCGCAGCTGCGGCCTCTCGTTCTTCTTCCCGCGCACGCACTGCACCCATTGCCGTTCGCAGGAATATGCCTGGCGGCCCATGCGCGCCGGCGCCACGCTCTATTCCTATTCGGAAATCCCCGCCACGCCGCAGGCGCCCGCGCGCAACGTCATCCTGGCCGACATGGACGAAGGCTTCCGCATGATGTCCACGCTGCTGGACGAGGGCGAGCCGCGCATCGGCATGCGGCTGACGGCCCGGCCCGACCCGCAGCGCGCCCGAGTGGTGTTTGGAAAGGAAGCGCCATGACGGACTGGAACAAGAACCTGCGCGGCGCCATCGCCATCACCGGCTGCGCCACGGCGGGCATAGGCGACGCGGGCGGACTGAACGACCTGGAAATCACCTCCCTGGCGGTGCACGCCGCCGTGCGCGATGCCGGACTGCGCATGGAGGACATCGACGGCCTGATGAGCGCCAGCCTGTCCTCATCGATGTGGCTGAACAAGCTTTCCGAGTATCTGGGCCTGTACCCGCGCTTCATGGATAGCACCCAGATCGGCGGCGCCTCCTTCGTCGGGCACCTGTTGATCGCCGCGGCGGCGATCCAGGCCGGCCTGTGCCGCAATATCGTGATCGCCTACGGCGCCGCCCCGCGCGGCGGCAACGGCGTCTCGGCGACCTCGGGCGCCCGCGCCCGGCTGGATCCGTTTCCCTACGAGGAACCGTTCCAGCCCTTCAACCCGCCCACCAGCTACGCGCTGGCGACGCGCCGCCACATGCATGAGTACGGCACCACCCGCGAACAGTTGGCCGAAGTGGCGGTCGCCGCGCGCGCCTGGGCGCGGCTGAATCCGGAAGCCTACAAGCGCGAGCCGCTGTCCATCGCCGAAGTGCTGGCCGCGCGCGTGATCTCCTCGCCGCTGACCGCGCGCGACTGCTGCCTGGTAACCGACGGCGCGGGCGCCATCGTGGTCACCGCCGCAGACCACGCCGACGCCGCACGGCCGGTGTATGTGCAAGGCACGGCCATGGCGCACTCGCATCGCCAGATCGCCTGCATGGCCGACCTGACACGTACCGTGGCGGGGCAAAGCGCCGACCTGGCACGTGAGCGGGCCGGCGTGGCGCTGGCAGACATCGACCTGGTGCAGCTCTATGACGCCTTCACCATCAACCCCATCCTGTTCCTGGAGGACATGGGGTTTTGCGCCAAGGGCGAAGGCGGCGCCTTCGTGTCCGGCGGACGCATCGCTCCCGGCGGCGAGCTGCCGGTGAACACCAATGGCGGCGGGCTGTCCTGCGTGCACCCGGGCATGTACAGCATGTTCGGCCTGGTGGAAGCGGTACGCCAACTGCGCGGCGAATGCGGCGAACGACAAGTCAAGAATGCGCGCACCGCGCTCGTGCACGGCAACGGCGGGGTGCTGAGCGCCCAGGCCACCACCGTGCTGACCAATTGGATGGACTGAGGGAGACTCAATATGCTGGAAGGAAAAGTGGTGGTCGTCACCGGCGCGGCCAACGGCATCGGCCGCGCCGCGGCCGTGGCCCTCGCGGCGCAGGGCGCCCGCGTGGTGGTCAACGACCTGAACGTGTCGCTGGACGGCACCAGCGCCTCGCAAAGCACGGCCGCTCAGGTGGTCGAGGAAATCCGCGCAGCGGGCGGCGAAGCCATCGCCAACGGCGACTCGGTGGCCGAGTACGCCAGCGCGCAGCGCATCATCGAGGCCGCCGCCGACACCTATGGCCGGGTGGACGCCGTGGTGAACAATGCCGGCATCGTGCGCGACAAGATGTTCCACAAGCTCACGCCCGAGGACTTCGATGCCGTGGTCAAGGTGCATCTGTACGGCTGCTTCAACCTCAGCCACGCCGCCGCGCGGCACTTCCGCGAACAGGGCGGCGGCAGCCTGGTCAACATGACCTCCAATTCTGCCGTCATCGGCAACCGCGGCCAGGCCAACTATTGCGCCGCCAAGCTCGGCATCGTCGGCCTGTCCAAGGCCATGGCGCTGGACATGGCCGCCTTCAATGTGCGTTCGAACTGCATTGCCCCGCTGGCCTGGAGCCGCATGACGGAGACCATTCCGGCCAAGACCGAGGAACAGGCGCGCCACGTCGAGAAGATCCGCCGCATGGGTCCGGAGACCATCGCGCCGCTGATCTGCTACCTGGCCTCGGACGCTTCCGCCGAGGTGTCCGGGCAGGTGTTCGCCATCCGCCTGAACGAGATCTTCCTGATGAGCCAGTCGCGCCCGGTGCGCTCGGTGCATCGCTCGGATGGCTGGACCACGGAGAGCATCGCCGAGCACGGCATGGCCGCGTTGCGCGCGTCGTTCATGCCGCTGGACACCTCGGCCCAGGTGTTCGCCTGGGATCCGGTCTGAGGCCGCCATGGCGCTGGATTACCGCAGTCTGAAGTCGCACGTCTTCGCGCCGGAACGCCAGGCCTACGGCGAGGATGACTGCATCCTCTACGCCCTGGGCGTGGGCGCCGGCCTGTCCGACGACGAGACGGTCGGCGACGAAACGCAATTCATCTACGAGCAGGGCCTGCGCGCCCTGCCCGCCATGGCCTGCGTGCTGGCCTACCCCGGCTTCTGGATGCGCGATCCGCGCCACGGCCTGGACTGGAGCCAGGTGGTGCATGGCGAACAGCGCATGCGCTTCGCGCGCCGCCTGCCCGCAGGCGGCGAAGTCATCTGCCAGATGACAGTCGCGCGCATCGCCGACAAGCGCCCTGGCGCCTTCGTCGTAACGCAGCGCACGCTGAGCGACGCGGCGACGGGAAAGGAAATCGCCGTCATCGAACAGCTGAACATCTGCCGTGGCGACGGCGGTTACTCGGGTGGCGACGCCGCGCTCAGCGATGCGCTGGCCGTGCCCATCCCGGCGCCGCCCGCCACGCCGCCGGACAGCATCATCGTCCTGCCCACCAGCCGCAACCAGGGCGCGCTGTACCGCCTGAACGCTGACCGCAATCCGCTGCATGTGGATCCGGCTGCCGCGCGGCGAGCAGGCTATGAACGCCCCATCCTGCACGGCGCGGCGCTGCTCGGCATGGTCAACCGCGCCCTCGAAGCCTGCCTGCGGCAATTGCCGGGCCTGCGCCTGGGCGAACTGGACCTGCGCTTCATGGCGCCGGTCTATCCCGGCCTGGATGTGGCTGTATCGCTATGGCGCCAGCCGCAAGGCCTGGCCCTGGCCTGCCACCAGGCCGGCGCCCTGTGCGCCCAGGGCCGCGCGGCCTGGGCCGAGGAGGAACAATGAAAGACAAGACTTGCGCAAACGTCGAGGAAGCCCTGCGCGGCATCGAATCCGGCGCCGTGATCTTCGTGGGCGGCTTTGGCGGCTCGGGCATACCCGCGCGCCTGCTGGCCGGCCTGCTGGCCAAGCAAGGCGTGGATGACCTGACCCTGATCAACAACAACGCCGGCGCCGGTGAAGCCAGCTTCCTGGCCCTGGTGGCATCGGGCCGCGTCAGCCGCATCGTCTGCTCCTACCCGCGCATGCCGGGCAACGACGTCATCCGCGAGCGGGTGCAGGCCGGCAAGCTGGCGGTGGAAGTCATGCCCCAAGGCACGCTGGTCGAACGCATCCGCGCCGGCGGCGCGGGCATGGGGCCGTTCTACTCGCCGACAGGCTATGGCACGCCCCTGGCCGAAGGCCGCGAAACGCGCGTGTTCGGCGGCCGCGGCTACGTGCTGGAGGAGCCGCTGCGCGCGGACTACGCCTTCATCCGCGCGCACCGGGCCGACCAGCTGGGCAATCTGGTCTACCGGCGCGCCCAGCGCAACTTCGGTCCAGTCATGTGCATGGCGGCCCGCAGCACCATCGTCGAAGTCGAAGAGATCCTGCCTTGCGGGGCGCTCGATCCCGACGCCATCGTCACGCCCAGCCTGTTCGTGCACCGCCTGTTGGGGAGTCCGCAATGAAAAGACTGTCACGCGAGCAATTGGCCGCCCTGGTGGCCGACGACCTGCCGGCCTATGCCGTGGTCAACCTGGGCATAGGCATGCCCACCATGGTCACCGACCGCCTCGATCCCGCGCGCGGCGTGCAGCTGCATAGCGAGAACGGCATCCTCGGCATGCGCCTGCTGCAAGACCACGAGACCGCCGACGGCGATCTCATCAACGCCAGCAAGCAGTCGATCGCGCTGACCGAGGGCGCCGCCATCTTCGACCACGTCTATTCCTTCTCCATCATGCGCGGCGGCCACATAGACATCACGGTGCTGGGCGCCTTCGAAGTGTCCTGCCACGGCGACCTGGCGAACTGGTCGCTGGGCGCGGACGATCCCATGCCGTCCGTGGGCGGGGCCATGGACCTGGCGGTAGGCGCGCGCAATGTCTGGGTCATGATGGAAGCGCTGACCCGCGAGGGCGCCCCGCGCCTGCGCAGCCGCTGTGGCCTGCCCCTGACCGGCGCGGGCGTGGTCGGGCGCGTCTATGCCGACATCGGCATCTTCGACGTGCGCGATGGGGCCTTCGTGCCCCTGGCCCTGGTGGACGGCCTGCTGCCTTCCGAACTGCACCGCTGGATCGACGCGCCGGTACGCGTCGAGGACGCGCCGCGCGTCCTGCATCCCAACTCCTGATTGCTCTCAACCATGATACGCACCGAACATTTTCTCGAAGACGCCGAGGCCTGGCTGCGCGCCGCGCTGGTCCAGCTGCGCGAGCAGTATCCGGTCACTGCCTCGCATACCCAGGAATGCCGCCAGGCCTGGAACCGCAAGCTGTGCGAGGCCGACCTCATCGCGCTGACCTGGCCACGCGAGTACGGCGGCCGCGAGCTCAGCACCGCCACGCTGATCGCCTTCCACGAACTGTGCGCGCGCCTGCATGCGCCGCAACCCATCAACAGCATCGCGCACGCCATCCTGGCGCCCACCCTGCTGCGCTTCGGCACCCCCTCGCAAAAGGCGCGGTTCCTGCCCGGCATCCGCGACGGCAGCGAGATCTGGTGCCAGGGCTACTCCGAACCCCAGACCGGTTCCGACCTCTCTTCCGTGCGCACCCGCGCCAAAGCCGAAGCCGCCGGCTGGAACGTCAGCGGCCGCAAGATCTGGACCACCCAGGCGCATCTGGCCAAGTGGTGCTTCGCGCTGGTGCGGACCGATCCCGACAGCCAGGCCCATCGTGGCCTGAGCTTCATGCTCATCGACATGCAGGCCGAAGGCGTGCGAGTCGAGCCGATACGCCAGATGACCGGCGAGGCCGACTACAACGAAGTGCTGTTCGACGCCACGCCGGTGCCTGAAGGCCGCATCCTTGGCGAAGCCGGCGAGGGTTGGCGCATCGCCATGGCCGCCGCCGAGTACGAACGCGGCATCTACTTCATGCCGCGCGTCGTGCTGCTGGAAGACGAGCTTCAACAACTGACCACGGCACTGGCGCAGGCCCCGCTGTCCCCGGACGAGCGCGCCGTGCAGGCGCGCCACGTGCGCGAATTGGCGGACCTGTGTCAGGTCATACGCTGGCGCGTGGACCGTGTGCTGCGCGAGGTCGCCGCGGGCAACACGCCCGGCATCGACGGCGCCATGCTCAAGCTGCTGTGGAGCGAAACCCGTCAACGGGTCTGGGAACAACGCGTGGAGCTTCTGGGCGAGGCCGCCATCCTCGGCCCGCAAGCCGGCGCGCCCCATGCCGGGGAGGCCAGCGTGCTGCGCGAATTCCTGTGGTCGCGCGCCGAAACCATCGTGGCCGGCACCTCGGAAATCCAACGCAATATCGTGGGCGAACGCCTGCTCGGCCTGCCCAAGGACAGGGGACAACATGCATAGCGAAATCAGGACATTGCTGTCCTCCACCTTCGGCCGCCTGCTGGAAGAACAGCATCCCGCCGCCTACGCCCGCCGCGCGCTGCCGGCGGACGACGCCGCCCAGCGCGCTCTGTGGAAGGAGCTGGCCGAAGGAGGCTGGCTGGAAGCAGGCTCGGAAGCCTTCCAGGCCGAGTACGGCCCCGGCACCCCGCTCATGGGCGAATGGGCTGGACGCGCCCTGCTCACCCTGCCCTATGGTGCTTCGGCCTTTCTCGCCAGCGTCTTGCTGGCGCAAACGCCCGCCGTGGCGGACGTGCTGCTGGACCTGGCCGCGCATCCGGCCAGCATCCGCTGCGACCGCGCCGGCGACGAGCAGGGCTGGATCGACGCCTACGGCCCCACGGCCCAGTATCTGCGCCTGAGCCGTCAGGACCAGGTCTGGCTGCTGGCGCGTTACGACCCGGCGATGCTCGAATCGGTGCAGGGTCTGGATCCCACGGTGGCGTTGGCCCGCCTGCGCGGCCCTGCCCTGGCGCAGGCCGAATTACCCGCAGCGCGGGTCTTGCCTGCGCTGCAGAACCATCTGGCCTTCCTGCTGGCGCAACTGGTGGGCGCCGCGGCAGCCTCGCTCGACCTGGCCATCGCCTACGCCAAGGAGCGCGAACAGTTCGGCCGGCCCATCGGACAGTTCCAGGCCATCAAGCATGCCCTGGTCGACGCCTGGACCGGCCTGGACAACAGCCGCTATGCCGTGGAAGCCTTGCAGGCAGCCCGCGCCTCGGCCGATCCCGAGCTTGCGGCGCTGGCCGCGCGCCTGGCCGCCAGCGCGGCGCGGCGCGCGGTAAAGCTCTCCATCCAGGTGCATGGGGGCATAGGCTTCTCCTGGGAGCACGACGCCCAGCTTTACCTGAAACGCGTCTATCGGCTGGCGGTCGAGGTGCAGCGGCTGGCCGCGCTGATGCGGGACTAGCGTCCCGCCATGCGCCGCCGGACGGGGCGCGGATGGGGCGCCGTTAAGATAACGGCTTTCCACAGCCGTTATCCGGGCCGGTTCCTGCGCGGCGCAACCCTGCCCGCCCGGATCCTCCCGCATCCGATGCACCACGTCCCGCCACCGCAACGCCCATCCGGCCGCCTGACGTCCTACTACTGGAGCGGCGACGCCATGCGCAGCCGCAGCGTCAGCAATACCGTGCTGAGCGGCACGCTGGACTTGCCCGCGCCACCCGCCCGCGTGCAGGCGGACTGGGAGCGCGAGATGGCCTCGCGTCTGTTCCTGGAACCCGGAGACGTGGAGCAGATGCCCCTGGCGCGCACGCAGGCGCGCTGGCCCGACTACGGCCTATGCCTGCAAGCCATGCGCGACTGGACGCAAGCGCTGGGATTGCCCGGCGTGCTGGCATCCGCCGACATCGCCCTCATGGCCTGCCGCGGCGCCCGCTATCACCATGACGGCGCGCAATACGGCGGCGCCGCCTTCTGCAATCTGTTCCTGAGCGAAGACCGGGGCCTGGACGTGCACTTCCCGGCTAGCGGCCTGCGCATCCCCCTGGTCCGCGGCACCGCCATGATCTTCGACACCGGCCAGCCGCATGGCGTCATCCTGCGGCGCGGCATGGGCTTTCGCGAGGCCGACTTCGCGGAAGGCCTGGATCTGGCGCAGTTGTTCCTGACCTGGGAACTGCCCATCGAAGACGCCCGCGTTGCGGGCGCGCTCGGCATCGAATTCGATGTCGATGCCGTGACGGCGCCGCAGCTGGACGAGGAACAGATCCGGGTGAACGGCGCGCGCGCCGCTATCGACCCGGAGTCCGGCTTGTGGCTGCTTGAGGAATGAAGCGGATCAGTTCAACACTGCGCCACGTATTTGAACTGTGTGAACTCGGACAGCCCTTCCACGCCGCCTTCCTTGCCTAGTCCGCTCTGCTTGACCCCGCCAAACGGCGTTTCAGCCAGCGAGTGTTGGCAGTGGTTGACGCAGATCGTGCCGCTTTCAATGGCGTCCGTCGCATCGGCGATCGTGTCCGCCTGCTTGGTGAACACATAGGCAGCCAGACCGAACGGCAGGCGATTCGCCTCGGCGATGGCCTGGTCGAAAGTCGAGAAGGTGCCGACGATGGCCAACGGGCCGAAGGGCTCCACGTTGGCGGCGCGCCAGGTGTCGTCGTAGCCCTGCATGACGGTGGGCTGGAAGAAGTAGCCCCGGCTGCCGATGCGCTCGCCGCCCGCCAGGACCCGGCCACCCCGCGCACGGCCATCTTCCACCATGGACTGGATGGCTTCGACCCTGCGCGGATTGGCCAGCGGTCCCATCTGCACGCCTTCTTCCGTGCCCGGACCGACGCGCCAGTGGCGCGCAAGCTCGGCCATGCTGCGCGCGAACGGCTCGGCAATGGATTCGTGGACCAGCATGCGCGTGGGCGAGACGCAGATCTGGCCGCCGTTGCGCATCTTGGCCTGGATCAGGGTGCGCGCCGCGGCTTCGGGGTCGACATCCCCGAACACCAGGACCGGCGCATGGCCGCCCAGTTCCAGCACGCTGCGCTTGAGTCCTGCGGCCGCCATCTGGGCCACTTTCGTGCCGATCTCGGTCGAGCCCGTAAAGGTAACGGCGCGGATCAGGGGCGATTGGATCATCCGGTCGGATACCCTGCCCGGATTGCCAAACACCATGTTGAGCACCCCGGCAGGCAAACCGCTGTCGTGCAGCACGCGGGCCAGGAACAGGGCCGTGGCGGGCGTTTCCTCCGCCGGCTTGATCACTACGGTGCAACCGGCCGCGAGCGCGCTGGCGATCTTGCGGCTGGGCGTGATCGCAGGCGCATTCCAGCCTGAGAACGCCGCCACGGGACCAATGGGCTCGGGGACGACCATCTGCCGCATGCGCGGTTCGCGCGCGGGGATGATGCGACCATAGATGCGGCGGCTCTCTTCGGCCGACCACTCGAACAATTCCGCCGTCTTGTCCACTTCAACCCGGGACTCGGTCAAGGGCTTGCCCTGTTCCCGCGTAATGATCCAGCTAAGCGCCTCCGAACGTTCACGCAGCAGTTGCGCCGCATTGCGCAGAATGGCCGACCGCTGCATCGGCGCGGTACGGCGCCAGGCGGGGAAGGCGGCGTCGGCAGCCTGCAGGGCGGCATCGACGTCCGCATCCGTGGCGTGGGGCAGTGCGCCCAGCGGTTGCTCCGTTGCGGGGTCAAGGACCTCGCTCTGCTCTCGCCCCGCCCCATCCAGCCATTCGCCGTTGATGTATAGCGCCAGCCGCGGATATTCCATGGCGTTCTTCGACATGATTATGGTCTCCTGTGCTTGCGCTCCACGCATCGCGGCGCAGGCGCATTCGGTGCTGTCGTTGAGTGATGCCGGCGCGCGCGATCACGCCGGCCCGGAACTTGTTTTCCGGTTGACTTCTTCATGGATGGCCGATCCGCGCGACGCGCTGTCCGGCCGCCACTTCATTTCGTCGCGATCTGGTTGATGAAGATCGGGAAGTAAGCCTGGCCGTCGCCCTGCGCCACCGCGCTCTGCAGCAGTTCCCGCGTGCGCGCAAGAATCGCGGCGTCCACACCGGAAGCTTCCGCCAGGGACGCGGCCAGCGATACGTCCTTGAGCGCATACGCAGTGGAGAAGCGCCCCTGCGAGAATTCGCGCGGCGCCAGGGCGCGGATGCCGACGACGTTCAGCGCCTGGCTGGCGGCGGACCCGGTGGACAGCACGTCCAGCAGCTGCTTGCCGTCTATGCCGGCGCGCTCGCAGATGAGCAGGGTCTCGGCCAGCACGGCCACATTCATCATCAGCACCATGTTGTTGGCGATCTTGACGATCTGCCCGCATCCAGTCCCGCCGCAGAGCACCACGTCGCTACCCATGCAATCCAGCAGCGGCCGCACGGCATCGAGGTCTTCCTGCGCACCCCCCACCATGATCAGCAAGGTGCCGTCGCGCGCCGCTTCGGGCATGCGCGCCACGGGCGCGTCCAGGAACCTCACGCCCTGTTCGGCGAGGCGGACCGCCAGGGCCCGCGTGCCCGCCACATCGCTGGTGCCGGTATCCACGATCAGGCGGGGCTTGCGCTCGCCGGACAGCAAGCCGTCGACGCCCAGGCAGACCTGCTCGACATGATCGATGCTGGGCAGGGACAGGAATACCACTTCGGCGTGCCCGGCCAAATCCCGAACGGACTGGTGCGCCACCGCACCGTCATTCAGCACACGCCCCACCGCCTGCTCGTGGATGTCATGCACATGCACGGGCAGCCCGGCCTTGCGACACAAATTGCGGCACATGGGTTCGCCCATGACGCCCAGTCCGATGAACCCGACCCGTTGAAACGCTACGCTCACTTTGCCTCCCGCCCTTGCGAGCGCTCCCTTGAATGGTCCACGTTCTGGACTGTATCGGACACCGATGACATGCCAGAAATGATATCCAACGGCGCCTCCCGCATCCAGGCAAGGCAAGCCGCAAATAGTCCAACATATGAAATAGCTGAACCATGGACATCGCCTGGAATTTTCCGATTCCAGGCGATGTTCATGCCTCGGTTCGAGATGGAATATCCGGCCGCCGCGGGTGGGCTCACTCAGCCAACGTGAACTTGGGCACCCGGTAGCCGTCGGGATGATCGGCATAGACCATGCGTACGGCGGCATCCAGTTCGAGGCGGCCGAGTTCTCGGCGATCCATGTACGAGATCATGATCGGGCCTTCTTCCAATTGCACCGCCACCACCACGTGGGGCGCCGGGTAGGCTGGCAGATACTTGCGATGAAAAACCGTCCAGGACAGGATCTTCGCCCTTCCCGAGACAGGAGCCCATTCGTAGTCCAGACTCAGCGATTCAGGGCAGGCCGGCCCTGGCGGATAGCGGAAGACGCCGTTTTCGGTGCAGCGCTGCAGGCGCATCTGTCCTTGATTGATGCTGTCCCACATTGGCGCATCGTAGGGCGAATACAGGCGGGGGGTTGCGCTCATGGTTTGCTTCCTGGCAGGCGGATTCATCGGCCGTAGATGATGGACATGGCTTTGCCGGCCACGTCGGACACGTACTGGACATGCCGGCAATTCGGCACCTGGCGCGCGCCCAGGCCGCCGCGCACTTGCCGCACCGCCTCCACCTGGTGGTTCCAGCCCTGCATGTACGATTCCGACAGATGCCCGCCGCTGGTATTAACCGGCAACTTGCCGCCGACCCCGATGCCTTGTTCAGCGATGAAACGACCGGCTTCTCCTTGCCCGCAAAAGCCGAATCCCTCCAGCGCGAACAGGATGTGCGGGCTGAAGCTGTCGTACACCAGCAAGGCGTCGATATCCGCCGGTCCCACGCCTGCAGCCGCATACACTTGCTCTGCCGCGCGCTGCTGCGCCGGACGATAGAAATCGATCAACCGCGGCCCGAGGCTGGTTGCGTGATGGTTCAGGTCGGAGCGGCCCATGCCTTCGATGAGTACCGGCCGCGCGGCCGTCTTGCGCGCCCGGCCGGCCTCCATCACGATCAGCGCCACGCCGCCGTCATTGATCAGGCAGTAATCGTTCAAGCGCAGCGGCTGCGCGATGTGGTCGGCGGCCAGGTAGTCATCAAGCGTGATCGGCTTGCGCATGATCGCGTTGGGATTGAGGCTCGCCCACTGGCGCTGGCCTACCGCAACCTGGCCCAGGTCGCGCTCGCTGATCTGCCAAAGCTCCTTGTAGCGCTGGAACATCAACGCGTACAACGCGCCCTGCGAAGTCAGCCCCCAGGGACTGTGATAAACGTATGAAAGGAAGGCGCCGCCACCCATCGCTTCCGGGCCGCCATATTGCACCGCGGCCGAGCGCTGGTCGTTGCCGTAGACCAGCGCCACCACTTCCGCCAAGCCTGACCGGATGGCCATCACCGCCTGGAACACCGCCTGCACCGCGTCCGCCTGTCCGCCCCAACGCGGATCGATGTTCAGCACTTCTCCCATGCGCTCATAGGCCGTGGTCGGCCCGACGATCAGGCCGTCGATGTCTTCGCGCCGCAGGCCGGCGTCGTCCAGCGCGCGCTTGAACGCCAGCGTCGCATAGCCGTAGGAATCGAACGGCTTTTCGCCATTGCGGACCCGCCGGTAGTCCTCCACCCAATCCGTATGGCCCGTGCCGGCAATCGCCGCGACCCCGGCCGTGCCCTTTCCACTTAGATCCGCCACCGTCCATGTCTCCCTGTGTGAACCACCCATCGAGAGTCAGGCATGAGCTCTCCCAGACAAATTATCTGGAACGATCTGGAAAGACCATATGAAAGGTCCACATAGCGAAATTGAATCGGCGGCTATGGAAGCCCGGTGGGCAGGCCGGCGATCAGGACCCCGGCAGCGCCGCGCCCATGGCGGCGAACAGGCCGCCGCACACCTTGTTGAAGCGCCGGCCGGAGCGTTCCAGCCAGGGGCGCACGCGATGCGCCAGGCGCGCCAGCACATATTCGACAAGGAACTCGACCACCACGAAAGTCGCGGCCATGACCGCGAACTGCGTGTACAGGCTGCGGGCCGGGTCGATGAACTGCGGCAGGAAGGCGCCGTAGAAAAGCAGCGCCTTGGGATTGGAGATTGCTGACAGGAGGCCCTGGCTGAACATGCGCATGCCGCTTATGCGTGGCATGTCCGGGGCAGGCCGCAATTGCACACCCGGCGCGCGCCAGAGCTGGATGCCCAGCCAGATCAGATAGGCCCCGCCCGCCCACTTCAGCACCGTCAGCGCAGGCCCCCAGGCCTTGAGCAAGGCGCTGATGCCCAGCATCGACAAAGCGATCAGCGCCACGAATCCCACCGCGCCGCCGGCAATGGTGCACAACGCCTTGCGGTGTCCGTGCAGCGCGCCATGCGTCAGCGCAAGCAGGGTATTCGGTCCTGGGGTGACCGACAAACCGATGACCGCGACCAGATAGATGAGCCAGCTATGCAGCGCCATGACGGAATGCGTAAGAGAGGGGAAAGCGGCCAGTCTAGTCCGCGGCAGAGGGGTGCGCAAATGCGCCTGGACGAAAGACGGGGCCCGCAAAAGCCCCGCGAGCCGCCCAGGCGCTTGATCGAACAGCGCCAGACTCAGCGCCGGAATCCTCCCCCATGGAAGCCGCCGAAGCCGCCGCCCCAGCCACCCCGGCCGCGCCCCTGCCAGCCGCCGCCCTCCGCGCCGCCCATGCCGCGGTCGCGCCAACCTCCGCCCTGCCAGCCTCCGCCCTGCATGCCGCGATCCTGCCAGCCGCCGCCGTCCATGCCGCCGGTACGCTCGCTGGAATAATCGCGCGCCTGGCGCTGGCCGTTCAGGTAGTTGCTACCGGATTGCGCGCTGGGCTGCACCGATTGCCAGCCCGAGCTGGTGTGCTGTTGCCAGCCATTGTCGTTGTGCTCGTAGACATTGCCGTTGTGGTCGGCATACACGTTGCCGTTGTTCCACGCCATGCCGCTGCCCGTGTTGCGGTCGTAGGTGGCGCCGCGCCGGTCCATGCTGCTGACGCCGTCGCCGGCCGTGCCGGTCGCCGTGGCGGACGATATGGTGCTGCGGCCGGTGTTCGTGTTGGTGCGCACATCCTGGCGGCCGGCAGCCCATTGGCCGTCATCGTTGGCGACCACGCCCGCGCGCCCCGCGCCCGATGCGCCCGTCGCGGGGTTGTTGTAGGCGTCGCGCCGCCCGGCCGCCGCATTGCCGGTGTACTCGTTGTAGGCGGCGCCGCGCGAGCCTTCGAAGGCCGCGCCGGTCTGCGGGTTGTAGCCTTCGGCGTGCGTGCCTTGCCATTCGGTGCCGGTCCAGCCGTTCCATCCGGCTGCATGCGTGACCACGCCGGAACCGCCCCAGGCGCCGTAGACGTCCACCTTGTTGACGTTAACGCCGCCCCAATAGGGCGCACCCCAATAAGGTCCCCAATAGGGCGCGGCGCCGCCCCAGGTCTCGCCCGCGACAAAGCCGAAAGCGAAGCCCGTCGCCGTGGCGAAGGCCGCGTCGTAGCCATAGCTGGGCGGATAGCCGACCCAAGTGTCCTGCACGATGACCGGCGGGTAGGCGTAGCCCGTGCCGTACACCACGGTGCCGTCCGGACTGGCCACCACGCCCATGTAACCCGGCGTGTAGCCGAACACCACAGTCTGCGCGGTGGAGCCGTACACCTGCACGTAGGTGACGTAGTGCAGCGGCGAGCTGACGGGTATGGCGTAGATGGCGGCCGGTACATGGTCGGCCACGCGCCACGGTCCCCGGGCCGAGTCCGAAACGAACCACACGGCGCGCGACAAGGCGTAGTAACGCCCCTCGGCCTGGATCACCGGCACCTGCGAGTTGGCGGCGTAATACAGCGCCGTACCCTCGATGGGCCGCAGCGTAGGCTCGCCGCCGGCATATTCGACCTGCAGTTTCGCCGCGCTGCGCGACACCGTGGCGGTCTGCGGAATGGTCGAGGCGATCAGCGCCTCCTTGGCCTGCGGCGTGCCAGGCACCGAAGCCAGCACGCCCGATTGCGGATCGTGGGCCGGAATCCGCGCGAAATCGCGCGGCAATTGCTTGCCCGGCACGAAGGACCAGGGCCCGTCCAGGCTGGCGCCGCGGAACCAGCGGCCGGACACCAGCAGGTAGTAGCGGTTGTCGCCGGGATTCATGAACAGGGCATGATCGGCGTTGGCCACCGACAGCAACGAGGTTCCCGGCACGGGTCGCATTTCCGGCTGGCCGACAGTCACCAACAACTCGGCCGGCGTGGTGGACGCCGCGATGGCAGGGGCCCGGTGCGGCGGCTTGCCGCCATGTGGCATCAAGGGGTCGGGCTCGGACTTGCGCCGCGCCGCGTCGGCGGCGGCCAGCAATGCGGAGGACGGCTGCGGGTGGTCCGTCCACGGCCCGGCGGCGCCGCGCGCTTCGTACCAATGGCCGGCCGCCTGCAGAAAGTAACGGTCCGCGCCATCGGCCAGTATTAGCGCACGCGTATTGACCACCCGGCGCCAGCCCGCCGCGTCGGGCACCTCGGCCAGGACGGGCTCACCGTCTATCAGCACCAGCACAGTAGGCACCGTGCGGTAGATGATGCGCGGCGGCGCATTGTCCACCGGGACGGTCTTGGTGGCCGGATTGTTCTGGGACAGCGTATAGCTGAGTTGCAGCGCATCAAGCTGCGTAACCACGCCCTTGGCGGGCAGGCGCGCTTCGAGCTGCTTGCGCAGCCTGTCGGCCTCCTGGGGCGCGGTGGGCACCTGCACGCGCTCGATCCGGAAGTCCGACAGATGCACCAGGCCAGCCGGTTTGTTGACCTCGGCCCGGGCGGAAAAGTCGGCCACGCCGTAGGTCGGATTGCCCTTGGCGGCGCCGACCGCCACCGCCATGCGGCCCGAAATGCGATCGGCCTTCCAGCTGTCGATCTGCGGTTGATAGAGTTCCACCCGCGTGCCGTCGGCAGCCTCGAAACTGCGCGGCCACTGCAGCGACCGCGCGGCCTCAGCCTGGGCATCGGATGGTGACGGCGACGTCTGGGTCGGGGTCTGTCCCTGCGCCTGCGCCGCGGTGGTCGGCGCCAGGCTGACGCCACAGGCCATGCCTGCCATGGCTACAGCAAGGGCAAGACGTGAAAGGCGTCCAGGCGGGCCTGCCGCCGCTGACGAGGTTGCCGGGAAATCACGCACGCGCCACAGTCGGGTCAGGCTATGCATCTTGCGCTCCTCGTTGAGGGCCGCAGCCGCCAGTCGGGCCCCCGGCCACTCGGATTTCCCGCAGCGCCGTCGCCACGGGCCATGCGTCTGCCGGCCCCCCAATCATGCGTCCTGGCTGGGCTGGCTTTTGAATAAGCAACAGAACGTTAACACCGCTGAAAAGCTATTGCCCGCTTTTCTCAGACCTTCTATAAAACATCTCATCAGGGCTGCTGCTTTTGCCCGATTGCCTTTCCGCTGCAATCCAACTAGAAGCGCGGCGCAACGCCCGCCACACGCCGGCACTCCCGCGCGTCGCGCCCAGGCCCGGACCTCTGTCCGCGGCATCCCGGCCGTCCCTCGAAGACTTTCCTGCTGCAAGCACACGCCGTCAAGTAGCCGTGGAAAGGAGCAGTTCATGGCCCCAGCCCTGAATCATCCCGGGGTGTATATCCAGGAAATGCCCGCGAGCGTACCCAGCATTGCTGGCGCGCCGACCTCGGTTGCCGCATTCCTGGGCACGGCCGTGCGCGGACCGCTCAACCAGCCGGTCCGGATCCTGGGCTTTGCCGACTACGAACGCGAGTTCGGCGGCCTGGTCGAGGACTGCGAACTCGGCTATGCGGTGCTTCAATTCTTCCTTAACGGCGGCGCCGAAGCCTGGGTCGTGCGCGTGGAACTGCCCACGCACAACGGACCGCAGGATGTGCACGCCGCCTTCATCGGCCAGCCCGCGCAACGCCTGGGGCTCCATGCGCTGGACCAGGCCCATCCGTTCAATCTGCTATGCCTCCCCGGGGTCACGGACGGCGGCGTGCTTGCCGCTGCCGCGACCTACTGCAAGGAGCGGCGCGCCTTCATGATCGTCGATGCTCCGCCGGAGGCAACCGATGCAGCCTTCATGGCGGCGGCGGTCATGGGTACGGCGTTGCCCAAGTCCGACCATGCTGCGGTGTACTTCCCTTGGACCCGGACGGCCGATCCGCTGAAAATCGGCCAGCCCCGCCTGACTCCGCCCTGCGGCACCATCGCCGGTCTGTATGCGCGTACCGACAGCAATCGCGGCGTCTGGAAAGCGCCGGCCGGCACCGATGCCAGCCTCACCGGCGTCCTGTCGCTGGCCGCCACGGTCAGCGATGACGAAAGCCGGAACCTGAATGCGCTGGGCGTCAATTGCCTGCGCACTTTCCCCGGGCACGGCGCGGTCTGCTGGGGCGCGCGAACCTTGCAGGGCACCGACCACTTCGCCTCGGAATACAAGTACGTGCCGGTGCGGCGGCTGGCGCTGCATCTGGAGCGATCGCTCGGCCGAGGCACGCAGTGGGCCACGTTCGAACCCAACGACGAAGCGCTCTGGGCGCAGATCAGGCTGAACGTCGGCGCCTACATGAACGGGCTGTTCCGCCAGGGCGCCTTCCAGGGCGGCACGCCGCGCGACGCCTATCTGGTCAAGTGCGATGGCGAAACCACCACGCAGCAAGACATCGATCGTGGCGTGGTCAACATCCTGGTGGGATTCGCGCCGCTCAGGCCGGCCGAGTTCGTGGTCATCCGCGTCCGGCAACGCGCGGGCCGGACAGAAGGACAGCAGCCATGAACGTGCCTGCCGAATCGCGCATCCTCGCGCTGTGGGACACGGGCAGCCAGAGCCGCCCGCGCGCGCTGGCGCAGGCCGCCGAAGCGGCCGAGGCCCTGGCGCGGGAAACGGGACTGGAGCTGCGTCGCATCGACTTGTCGAAGATCGTCAGCAAGTACATCGCCGAGACCGAAAAAAACCTGGACCGACTGTTCGAGTCGGTGGCGCAGCGCGGCGCCATCCTGTTCTTCGACGAAGCCGACGCGCTTTTCGGCAAGCGCGCGGAGGTCAGGGACAGCCATGACCGCTACGCCAACATCGAAGTCAGCTATCTGCTGCAACCCATGGAGTCATACCGCGGCCTGGCGCTACGGGCCGCGGGCCTGAAGTCCAACCTGGACCGCGCATTCCTGAGGCGGCTGCGCCTCGTGGTCCAGTTTCCCGCTGCGGCGGTGGACCAGCGCGCGCGCCTTTGGAGCCGCACTTTTCCAGTTGCGGACACCAGTACCGAAATCACCATGGCGCGCCTGCTGCAAGCCGTCCGCGCCGAACCCCACCAACACGCCCGGCCCTTGCCTGGCGTCAAGCCGAGAGGATATCCATGAAACCCGTCATCAACGATTACGTCCGCGAACTCAGCCACCCCGGCTACGACGCGGCCCGGCGCAATGCCTTCGTCGCCGCCATGGTGAGCAAGCGGCTGATGCGACGCACGACGGACCTGCGCGAGGCGGGCGAGGCCGACGCCGCGCGGGCGAGCGCCCTCGCCGACAATGCCGCCAGCGCTGACGCGCGCGCCGGCAACGCCGAGACCTGAGCCTCGCGCGGCAGCAGGATGGCGCTGCGTCCGCCACGGACGCAGCGCGCGCAGGCTTGGCACGCCGGCTGGCACGGTATCATCAGGCCTGTTGCGCGGCTTGCTCCCGCAAGCATGCCACGCGTATCCCGCCCACATCCTGCATGACGCGATGAATCCCTTTATTTCGATCGGCATTCTGCTTCTAGGCGTTTTCGCCGCCATCGCTTACCGCAGGAAGCGGCAGCGCACGGCGGACGCTACAGGCCGGCGCCTCGGCAGCGATCTGCTCGCTGGCGGCGCGCTCTATGGCGTCGCGGCTCCCGCCCTCGGCGGCGCTGGCGTCATACTGGGCTTGACGGCAGCCACCCGGGATCCGGAGACCTTGCTCATGCTGCTCTACGGATTGCCTTGGTTCTACCTCTTCGGCTTCGTGCCCGCCATGCTGTGCGGCGTGGTGGCTGGGGCGCTGCGGCCAGCGCGTTCGTCGTGGCTCGCCTGCGCGGGAATGGCAGCGGTGGGCGCGCTCTTTGGATTTGTCTTCCTGCTGGGCTTTGGCACCCACGAAAGGCCGTGGCAGGAACTCCTCGGCTTTCCCTTGACCGTGGGCGCCCTGCCCGGCGCCGTGAGCGCCTTCGTGTGCGCGCGCATCTTCTATGGCAAATCGCGCAGCAACAGCACACCGGGCGGCGATGCGCCGCAAACGGCCTGAAGCCACGCAAGCACTTGCCCCATGGCGCGCATGCGCTGATATCATGGCCAGGCGCCGCGGCACTGCTGCCGCACCCCCGGGAGGCAAGTATGTTCAAAAAGCTGCTGGCATTGGTGTTGGGCATGGCATTGATGAGCGCGGCAGGCGCCGCGCTGGCTGCGGACAAGGTCGTCTATCACGTCAACGACTCCGCCTCGCAGGCGCTTTCCGCACTGCGCAACATGCGCAATCAGCTGGACACCGCGCCTGACACCTCCATCAAGCTGGTGGCCCATGCCGACGGCGTCGACTTCCTGATGACGGATTACAAGGACGCGGCCCAGGTCGGTCCGCTGATCTCTGCCCTGGCCGCGCGCGGCGTGGCCTTCGAGGTGTGCGAGATCACCCTCAAGAACCGCAAGCTGGCCAAGGACGCATTCGTGATGGAAGCGGACTTCACGCCCTCCGGCGTGGTCCGCATCACCCGGCTGCAGCAGGAAGGCTATTCCTACATCAAGCCCTGATTGCCGGCGGCGCCCTTGACCTGCGGCTGGTTGGGACTTACCTGCGATATCGTCTTGCGGTCGCGCAGGTAGGCCGCCACCACATCCCATACGGGCTCGCCGGCAGCCCCTTCCGCCACCGGCGCCCACCCTGCCACCTTGTACTGCTTGTCGGCCTGCACCGGCGAGCCACCCAGGCGCATGTCGCTGATCCGCGCCCCCGCCGCGCCCGCCGGGTCGATCGCATACTGCAGCCCTCCCACGCGCACCATGTCGCCGCCCTGCTGGTAGTAGGGGTCCGGGTTGAACAGATTGTCGGCCACGTCTTCCAGAATGGTCTTGAGGGTGGCGCCGCTCATCTGCGTCACGGTGGTATGGGGATAGGTGATGGCGGTCTGGTCCAACACGTTTTCCATGGTGATGGGCTGGCCCGGCAGCAGGCTGGTGCCCCAGCGGAATCCAGGCGAAAAGGCAATCTCCGCGTCCTTGACCTGCATCAGCGCATCCAGGATCACCTGATCGAAGGTGCCGTTGAAATTGCCGCGCCGGTACAGGGTTTCCTCGGTGGTGGCCAAGGGCTGCGACAGCTTCTGCGCATAGGGCGCGCGGATGCGCTCGACCAGCTCCGTCATGGCGGGGTCCGCCGGCAGGTACTGGGCGAACACCGGCATCAGCGTGTAGCGGAAGTCGGCCACCTTGCCGTCCTTTACGTCGAAATCCAGCACGCCGAGGAATTTGCCGTTGCTGCCGGCGTTGGTGACCAACGTCTTGCCGCCGGCGTTCTGCACCGCCACCGGGGCGGGCACGCCGTCATGCGTGTGGCCGCCCAGGATCGCGTCCAGGCCGCGCACGCGGGATGCCAGTTTCAGGTCCACGTCCATGCCGTTGTGCGACAGCAGCACCACGGCCTGCGCGCCCTTGCCGCGCACCTCGTCTATGGTTTCCTGCAGCCGCTGTTCCTGGATGCCGAAGGTCCAGTCCGGCACCATGTAGCGCGGGTTGGCGATGGGTGTGTAGGGAAACGCCTGGCCGATCACGGCCAGCGGCACGCCGTTCATTTCTCGCATGGAATAAGGAGCGAACACCGCGTCGCCGAAGTCGCTGGTCTCGACGTTCTGCGCCAGGAACTCGACCTTGCCCTTCAGGTCTTTCTCCAGCACTTCCTGCACGCGGTCGGCGCCCAGCGTGAACTCCCAATGCGCCGTCATCATGTCCACGCCCAGCAGCAGGCAGGCATCCACCATGTCCTGTCCGCGGGTCCAGAGCGCGGTGCCCGAACCCTGCCAGGTGTCGCCGCCATCCAGCAGCAACGCGCCCGGCCGCGTGGCCTTCAGGCGCTTGATCAAGGTGGCCAGGTGGGCAAAGCCGCCGACCTTCCCGTACTGTCCCGCAGCCTGGGCGAAGTCCAGACAGGTAAAGGCGTAGGCCTGCGCCGAACCCGGCGCGATGCCATAGGCCTTCAGCAGATGCTCGCCCACCAGATGCGGCGCGCGGCCCGCGGCCTGCCCGAAGCCCAGGTTGACGCTGGGCTCGCGAAAGTAGATCGGCAAGAGCTGCGCATGGCAATCGGTGAAATGCAGGAAATGCACGTTGCCGAAGGCGGGTGTGTCATAGAACGCCTGCGCGGCCTGCGCCGCCGCTCGCGGATGGTGCGACAGGCCCATGCCGCCCGCGGAGGCGACCGCCAGCATCTGAAGAAACTCGCGTCGATTGATCATCGGTCCAACCGTGTAAGAGGAAGGGATGCGCTCAGGAGCGCGGCGTAGCGTGGCGCAGCAGTTCGAGCACATCCTCCTCGAACATTTCGCCGGGGATGGCCTCAAGCAGCTTGCCGTTCGCGTCCAGCACGAAGATCTCGGGGATGACGCGGCGCTTGCCGAACACCGCGCGCAGCGCCTCGTTGTCCATGGCTACGCCGAAGGTGTAGCCATGCTTGGCGATGTAGTCGCGCGCGGCCTGCTCATCCTTGTCGATGCTGACCGTCAGGATGCGCAGACCCTTGTCACGAGCCGCCTCGGTGAGCTTCTGCAGATGCGGATTCTGCCGCGCGCAGTAGGGACACCAGGAAGCCCAGTACTCCACCACCAGCGGCTTGCCCGCAAGATCGGCGGCGGACAGCCGGGTGCCGTCCAGCAACTGCACGTCCGGCATCACGAGCTTGTCCCCCACCTTGGGCGGCGCCTGGGCATGGGCCGCCGCGGCGGCCAGCATGCCCACGGCCAGCAGCAAGCGGCCGTATCTGGAAACAGCGTTCATGCGTCCTCCGCGTTCGGCAGCGTTCAAGGCTTGGCCTGGTCGTCATTGACGGCGGATTGCGGATCCAGCAGCAGCGCCATCACGTCCTTGAGCTGCTGTTCCGTCAGGATGCCGGCCGCGCCGAAGCGCGGCATGTTGGAACAGGGCATGGTGGCGTGCGAGTCGTAGATCTTGTTCCAGGTGTAGGCGACCATTTCCTTGCTGTTGCCGCGCAGCTTGCCGTACTGGTAGAGCGAGGGGCCGATGTTGCCAAACGAAATTTCGGCCTTGGTCATCTGGTGGCAGGCATAGCAGTTGCCGCCGTTGATCGTCTTGGCCGTGTCCGAAAACTGCAGGCCGCGGCCGTTCTGCGCCACTTTCTCGCCCTGCCGCCAATCGCCGATGTAGTTGCCGTCGGCGGGCGGCTTGACGTTGGCGGCGGCCTCCTGCGTGATCTTCAGGGCGGTGTCCGCCGGCATCTCGCCGCCTGCTTCGGCGATCGAACAGGCCCGCTGCATCGGCGACTGGTCAATCCGGTCCAACTTGGCGAGGCCGCGTTCGACGAATGAATCCTTCAGCTCCGCGACCAGCGCCTGGTGATCGACAGCCGCTTTCGGCGCCGGCTGCTGCGCTGCGGCGTTCGCCGCCAGAAGCAGGCCCAAGGCCGCCAGGCCGGGCCAGGTCGTGCGTATCTTGCGCATGATTCCCCCTTTACCGCTTGATGGCCGGGGCCATCATCTGGCCGCCGTTGGCGTTGACACCCAGGAACACGGTCAGGTCCACCGACGCGTCCGAACCGTACTTCAGCAAGGGCATGCGCTGCTGGCGGAAGCAGTCCTGCAGGCGCCATTGCATCGACCGCAATGCGCCTTGCGACACGCGATAGGCCGGCCAGCTGGCAAAGGCCGCCCGCGCGGGTTCCTGTTTGGTCAGGTTGGGCAGGTCCTGCAGACGGATGCGCTTGTTGTCGCCGGTATGGCAGGACGCACAGGAGAAGTCGTACGGACCGCCGCGGTAGTAGAAGATGTCGCGGCCGCGCGCGTAGGCCGCCTGCTCCTTGGGATGACTCTGGGGCACGGCGATCTTCATGCCGCGCGACAGGCCCGCCACATACGCCACCAGCGCCTCGATATCGGTGGAGTACTGCCCGTCGCCCGAGAAGGGCTTCTTGGTGACCTCGGCAGCCTCCAGGCCTTGCAGTTGCACCATGCAATAGACCAAGCGGCTCTCCAGGTCCATGACGCGGCCGGCATCCTCGAAGTAGCGAGGCAGCTGCGCATACGCCCCCTTGACCACGCCGGCGCCCTGGCCCAGGTCGCACTTTTCCAGCGTCGCGTTCTTTGGTCCGCGGCTTTCCTTCCACAGATCCTCGCCCGCCATCTCGATCAGCTCGGCCGGATTGCCGTCGGCCAGCATTTCGCGGTACTGCGCGATGCCCTGCGCCGTGTCCTGTTCGGTCGCGGCTGCGGCGAACCTCGCTCCAGCCAGCGTGAAACTGGCCAGCGCACAGGCGGCGGCCATGCGTTTCCTATCCATGTATGTCTCCTCACGCGGTTGCCCTGCCGGCCTTGCGCGCCGGCGGGCGCTTATTGTTTGTCCGCCTTCATTCACACATCCGAAACGCTAGGTCACCGTGGTGGTGTCCGTGCGGGTCGCGCCTTCGCTGTCTTTCCATGTGACGCTGACCTTGTCGCCTTTGGCGCCGCCCTTGAACTTGAACGACAGGAACGGGTCGCGCGACACCGCTGGCCCCCATTGCGCCGCAAGCACCACCTTGTCGCCGTTCTTCACCACCACGTCCTGGATGAAATGCGCCGGCACCACCTTGCCTTCGGCGTCCTTGCGCTGCCCGGTTTCCATGATGTGGCTCATCAGGACCTTCACCTCGATCACGCCGTCTTTTTCCGCGGCGCGGATCCGCATCGGCCTTGCTTCCATGTGCTGTCTCCTTGATTGCTCGTAACCGGTGCGCGGATCAGCCGCCGCAGCCGCCCAGGGTCACCTTGATTTCCTTGTGCGCCGTGTAGTACTTGCCGTCGGCCTTGACCAGGGCGTACACGTCCGAGGTCTGGCCCATCTTCACGCGCGTCGCCACTTCGGGCTCGGTGCCTGCGGGCAGCGTGAAACTGGCAGCCAGGGCGTTCGGGTTCTTGGTGACCAGGATGGAGATCTGCTCGGTGTTGGGCAGCTTGCTGACCGCCCCCACCGGCACCACCGCGCCGTTCTCGGCAATGTCGGGAGCCACCAGCGTGATCTGGTCGCTGGCCACGGCGTCACCGCCGCCCAGCGCCTTGATCACGTCCTGCATGCTCTTGGCATCGAAGGCCTGCTTGTTCCAGTCGGCCTGCACCGCCCAGGCCTGGCTGGGCCGCAGCAGGCCCGCCGCAACGGCCAGGCTGAGCACCGTGCCCAGGCCGACCACCTTGCGTCGCTGCCGATCGATGTGTTGTTGCGTCATAGCCGTCTCCTCTCTCCCTGAGTTTTCAACCCGGCGCGGGTGCGCCGGCCAGAATCCAGTCCACGATGCGTTTCAGGTCGTCGTCGCTGACGCCCGGGTTCGGCGGCATCGGCATGGCGCCCCAGACGCCGCCGCCGCCCTTGCGGATCTTCTGAACCAGCAGCGCATGCGCGTCCGCCTTGCCGTCGTACTTGGACGCCACGTCGCGGTAGCTGGGTCCGATCATCTTGCGATCGGCCGCATGGCAGGCCACGCAGGTGCCGGACGTGGCCAGGCGGGCGCCCGCCAGGTCCGCGCCCGCCGGCTTGGCCGGCGCAGGCGCCGCCGTCGCGGTTGCGGTCTCCGGCTTGGCCGCGCCGGCCGCCGAAGCGATGGTCTGGCCGGCGTGCAGGCGCACGGCGTCGGCATTGCTGCCCGCAGCTCCGGTCAATGGCGGCGCCAGCGTGTTGGCGCCCCGCACAGGGCCGATCAGGCGGTTCTGCGCCGCGATGTCGCCATGGGCGTTGCGCGCGTAATCCGGCAGCTCGGAGGTGACCTTGATGGCCTCGACGCAATTGCTCATGCACGCCGTGTTCTGCGTATCGGGCTTGTCCCCGGGCAGCCACATGCCATGCTCGCGCGTCATGCCGTTGCGGTTGGGCATGCGCGCCTGCACGTCGGCGATGTTCTTGTCGGACAGTTCAAAATCCTCGGGCACGATTTCGCCCAGGTTCAGCAGATAGGCCGTGACGGCATAGACCTCGTCCGGCGAGAGGGTCTTGGGCTGGTCCCAGGGCATGGCGCGATGGATGTAGTCCCACAGCGTGGAGACGGTACTGACCTTCATCAGCGTGGTGCGCTGCGGCTGGGAATTGCCGGCCAGGGCCGCGACGCGGCCGCTGCGGACGTCGTCGGCGGTGGTGCCGCCGACGATGGGCGTGAAGACCTCGTTGCTCTCGCCGAAGCTGCCATGACAGGACGCGCACTTGCCTTCCCAGATATCGCCGCCGCGCAGCACCGTGCCGCTGCCAGGCGGCAGGCCCTTGAAATCCGGCCGCACATCGATGTCCCACGCCGCTACCTCGGCCGGCGTGGCGTCCCGCCCCACGCCGGGGAACTTCTCTGCTGCGTCTGCGCCCGGGGCCAGCACGGCCAGCCCCAGGCCCATACAGGCCAATGACGCGCGCAGGCTATTCAACGTGGACATTGCTCACCTCTCCGCTCTCGGCCACCCGCCACGATTGAATGCCGTTGTTGTGATAGATGGAGCGCGTGCCGCGCACCTCGCGCAATTGGCCCGAACGCGGCTGGACATAGCCGGTCTCGTCCTGGGCGCGGCTTTGCAGGATGACGGGCGAACCGTCCCAGACCCAATCGATATTGAAGCGCGTCAGGCACTTGGTCAGCACCGGCCCTTCCAGCCGCGCCGTGCGCCAGTTGCGGCCGCCGTCCACCGACACATCGACCTGCTTGATCTTGCCCCGTCCCGACCAGGCCAGGCCGGAGATATTGCAGAAGCCCTTGTCCAGCAGCACCTGCCCGCCCGACGGCGTGGTGATGACGGATTTGCATTCCTGGATCGAGGTGTACTGGCGATGCAGCCCCCCGGGTATCAGGTCGACGTAGTGGATGGTCTCGTCCTTGGCGTTCCAGGGCTGGTCGCCGACTTCGATGCGGCGCAGCCATTTGACCCACGACACGCCCTGCACGCCCGGCACCACCAGGCGCAGCGGATAGCCGTTCTCGGGCCGCAGCATTTCGCCGTTCATGCCCCAGGCCACGATGGCGTCGTCCAGCGCCGCTTCCATCGAAATGGTGCGCGTCATGCTGGAACCGTCGGCGCCCTCGGCCAGCACGAACTTGCCGCGCTTGAGGTCGGCGCCGCAATCTTCCAGCAGCACCGAAAGCGGCACGCCGGTGAACTCGCAACAGGACAGCATGCCGTGGGTGTACTGCACCGTTGGAACCGCCGCATTGCCCCATTCCGGGCCGCTGTTGGCACCGCATTCGATGAAATGGATGCGCGACACGGACGGCAGGCGCATCAGGTCGTCCATGGTGTAGACCTTGGGCTGCGCCACCAGGCCATTGATCATGAAGCGGTGCTGCGCCGGGTCGATATCCACCCAGCCTTGATGATGGCGCTCGAAATGCAGCCCGCTCGGCGTAATGATGCCGAACAGGCCCTGCAAGGGCGCAAAGGCGACCGACGAGGCGGGCACCCGGGTCAGGCCCGGCGACTGGCGCCGCTGCAGGTTGGCTTCATATTTCGACGGCACGCCGTAGGGCCGCGCGGCGACCGGCTGCCCCAGCGAGGTCGTCCAGGGCCGCGGCGTCAGGATCATCTCGTCGCCGCCCGCCTTCTGCGCCAGCGCGTTGCCGCCCAAGCCGGCGGCCAGCGCGGCGCCCGCCGTCTGGAAGCTGCGCAGCAAAAAACCTCGCCGGGTGTCGTCCAGGCCATTGCGGGCAATGTCCTGCGCCAGATCGGCGGACACGAAATTCTCGGGCGCCTTGCGCAGGCGTCCCACTTTTGCCTCTCGATCCACCTTCCTCCTCCGTGGGTGTTACCCAGCTTCTTTATTTTCTGTAGTTATATGCAAATTATCTTTGCACATAAAGAAGCGGGTTGGCACGCTGCGCCGCAACACCCGGCGGCGTCTGCACGGTCAAACCAGGGGATCAGCCCAGCATGTCGCCCCAGATTGCCTGGGCCCAGGCCTGGGCATCAGGAGTTTCCCTAGCGTTGGGTTCGGCCGACAATCCGCCGGCTCCGGCCACCGGCAGCATGGTCTTCGCCGCCGCGTCGTAGCGATGCACGCTGGCTACATGCATGACCTCGCGGTCGGAGGTGTAGCTGTAGCAGGTGTTGGCATACAGCGGCAGCGGATTGACGCTGCCGCCGCCAAGCAATGCCAGCACGGCGGCGGCGCAGGTCTTGCCATGCTGGTTGGCCATGTGGCCGGACTTGGGCATCGCCGGTGCGACCTGGATCGCATCGCCCAGCACATGGATGCCGGGCACGGCCAGCGATTCGAAGGTCAGGAAGTCCACCTCGCACCAGGCGCCATTGGCGGTGGCCAGGCCGGCGTCCACCGCGATAGCCGCGGCGCGCATCGGTGGCACCACGTTCAATACGTCCGCCCGCACGGTTTCGCCCAGTTCAAACTGCACGCTCAGGCCCGCAGCATCCACCGCGACCGCCTCGAACTGCGGGGTGTATTCGATGTAGTCCGCATAAGAATCGGCCCAGGCGCGGCGGAACAGCGCGGCCTTGGACGTGATGTCGGCGTTGGCGTCGAACACCAGCACCTTGGAGCGCGGCTTGTGCCGCTTGAAATACCACGCCACTTGGCAGGCCCGCTCGTACGGAGCGGGCGGGCAACGGTATGGCGCCAGCGGGATGGTCAGCACATAGTTGCCCCCGTCCGGCATCGCCTCCAGCTGGCGCCGCAGGGCCGCGGTCTGCGCGCCCGCCTTCCAGGCATGCAGGACCCGTTCCCGCGCGCCTGGCGCCTCCATGCCGTCGATGCGCTGCCACTGCATGTCCACGCCTGGCGAGAGAATCAGGCGGTCATACGACAAGCGCTCGCCACTGGTCAGCCGGACCTGCCGGGCCGCCGCATCAATGGCAAGCGCGCGGTCGCGCAGCAAGCGCACGCCGTGGCGCGACAGGCCGTCCCGGGCAACGGTGATGTCGGCCATGGACTTGCTGCCGCCCAGCACCAGATTCGACAGCGGACAGGAGACAAAAGCCGGACTCTCATCGACCAGCGTGACGTCGACGGCGCCCGCGCCCAGCAAGCGCAAGTAGCGCGCCGCCGTGGCGCCGCCATAGCCCCCGCCTACCACCACCACATGCGGCTTGGCCGCGCGTGCGATGGGCGCGGCGGCCAGGGCCGCGCCCATCGCCGCACCCAACAGGATGCTGCGCCGCTTCATGGGATCGCCGCCTTGGGTTGCGCGGAGAACCAGCCGGCGATGCGAACGATCTCGGCGTCGCTGTAGCCCCGCGCGATCTGGCCCATGACGCTGCCCTCGGACGCCGCTTGCGCGAGCGTGCGCATCCGCGCGGCGATCCAGTCGGCGGAGCGTCCCTCCAGCGGGGCAATGGCCGATGTCGGCCGCTGCGCGGAGGCATGACAGGTGACGCAGGCGGCCGCCCAGGCCTGCGCCTGCAGGTCGCTCTCCGCCGCGATGGCCGGACTGATCCACGCAGCGGGCAACAGCGCGCAAGCCAGCGCCGCGCTTGCTGAGGGTCGAAACGGCACGCCAGGCATGGTGGGTGACCCCTCCGTGTATGTCCGCATGCAGCGGATCTGAATGTAGGCAGGTACGGCAAAGCTGGTTCGCGGTCCGGCCGGGGACGCCAAGTATGTCCTCGACTGCGATGGACGTGCAAGCGAGCGCCGCATGCGGATACCCATGCGGTAACGCTTATGGATCCCTCAGTTTTTTTCATTGGGCACTAATAAGTCCCTTCCCCATAATCCGCCGGATGCCATCGCCGCGCGTCGCCGAGGCGGCTCCATTCAACGATTCCATGGGGAAATACACATGTTGCGAACCAAGCTGGCCCGCTGCCTGCGCACAGCCGGGCTTGCCTGCGGCCTGCTGACGGCGGTGGCCGCCACGGCCGCCGACTATCCGGACAAGCCGCTGAAGCTGGTCGTGCCGCAGGCCGCCGGCGGCGGCACCGACGTCATTGGCCGTCTCTGGGCCGACTACATGTCGCGGCGCCTGAATGTGGCCGT
Source organism: Achromobacter sp. D7-1 (assembly GCF_059760445.1). Lineage (NCBI taxonomy): Bacteria > Pseudomonadati > Pseudomonadota > Betaproteobacteria > Burkholderiales > Alcaligenaceae > Achromobacter > Achromobacter sp. D7-1. The sequence goes on from NZ_JCBAMT010000001.1 coordinate 73,697, forward strand.
GGTCGTAGAGAACCGTCCCGGCGCCAACGGCATCCTGGCTTCCAGCCACGTCGCCAAACAGCCCGCCGACGGCTACACCGTCCTGATCAGCGGCATTTCGTACCTGGCATTCAATCCGCACATGTACAAGAACCTGCCCTACGACCCGGCCCGGGATTTCGACGGAATCAGTCTGCTGGTCAACACGCCCTTCCTTCTTGTCGCCAGTCCACAGGCCGGAATCCGCTCGTTTCAGGACCTGGTCGAAAGGGCCAAGGCCAATCCCGAAAGCCTGAACTTCGCCTCCGCCGGCAAGGGCAACTCCACGCATCTGGTGGTCGAAATGCTCGAGCAGCGCCAGGGGTTCAAGCTGACCCACGTGCCCTACAACGGCGCTGCGGCGGGGCTGACCAGCGTCATGGCGAACCAGACGCAACTCATGGCCGACGTGCTGAACACGGCCGCCGTGCAAGCCAAGGCAGGCAAGGTCGTGCCGCTGGCGGTGGTGGGCGCAAGCCGCGCGGCCAGCGTGCCGGACGTGCCAACGCTAGCTGAATTGGGCATCGCCAATTTTCCGCTGCCGGGCTGGTACGCGTTGGTTGCGCCCAAGGGCACGCCGCAGGCCGCCATCGAGCGGCTCAATACCGAAACCAGGCGCTTCTTCGAAGACCCCGCGGTGAAGGCGCGACTGCAGGAATTGCAGCTCGAGCCGCTGCCATCCTCGCCGCAAGCAGTCGCCGAAGCCGTTGCACGCGACAGCGCGGCCTGGGGACCACTGATACGCCAGCTCGGCCTGAACAACGATTGACCGCACCCCGAAAGGAAAGACATGCCCAAGCTCAGCAACGCCGTCTGGCGCTATCGCCACGAAAAAATGACGACCTTGATGGATGACCTCGCCGTCGACGCCATCGTGTTCACCTCGGCGGACTTCTTCCAGTTCGCCAGCAACTTCCACACCGACGTCCTGCCTTGGGAGCGGCCCATCTTCGCGGTAGTGCCGCGCAACGGCACGCCCTTTCTCGTGATGAACGAGCTGTCGACGCACCACATGCGCTTCTCGCAGGAGCAAGGCAAAGTCTGGATCACCGACATCACCTACTATGCGGAGCACCCTCGCGTCACCGACCGCCTGCCGCTGATCACCCAGCTTCCGGAAGTCCTGGCCGAACGCCTGCGACAGGCCGGACTTGCGCGCTCGCGCATCGCGGTCGAAGGCGGCAGCCCGGTGCTGACGCCGCTGGGCCGCCTGCTGCCCGACCTGACGTTGCGCAGCGCCACCGCCGAATGCCGCTCGCTGCGCTGGCAGAAGCACGACGAGGAAATCGCCGTGATGGCTGCCGCCGCGTCGATCTCCGACTGGATACAGGACAGGTACCGTGAAAACATCCGCCCCGGCCGGCTGGTGCAGGAACTGGATTGCGCCATGGCGGCGTTGTTCGTACAGGAAGCCGCCGAACGCTTTCCCGGCGAACAGTTCGAGGTCATCCGCTGCTGGACGCTGAGCGGCCCGGCGTCCGCATCCCCTCACGGCGACGGCGCATCCTGCGGCGCGCGGATCAAGGAGGGCGATGTGCTGGTCAACATCGTCATACCGCGCCTGAACGGCCTTACCATCGAGAATGAACGCACCTGGTTCTGCGGCACGCCTTCGGCGGAACAAGCCAGGCTCTGGTCCGCGGCCAAGGCCGCCAACGAAGCCGCCATCGCCGCCGCCCGCACCGGCAACCCCGTTTGCATGATGGACGCAGCCGCGCAGGCCGAGATCGAGAAGGCAGGCTACGCCGGCTTCATCCGCCACCGCACCGGACATGCCGTCGGCATCATCCACCACGAGTACCCGGAGGACATGGCGTTCTGCCAGCGGCCGCTGCTGGCCAACGAGGTGTATTCCGCCGAGCCGGGTATCTATGCCTACGGCATCGGCGGTTTCCGCCTGGACGATACGGTGGTGGTGGGCGATACGCCCCGCGTGCTGACCGGCACGCCCAAGACGCTGGAGTACGCCACCGTCAGGTAGGCTGGCCGGCCCCTTCCTGCGCCAGGCTCTGCGCTTCCTCGCGCAGGATCTCGCGCAGCCAGGGCAGCACGATGCTGGGCGAATCCGCGGCCCACAGCATGCCTATGGGGCCGAACTCCAGTCGCGTGGGCGCCTGCGCGATGCTGATCAGATTGAGCCGCTCGTACATGTGGGCCACGGAACTGGCCAGCGTCGCGACATACTCCCTGTCCTGCAGCAAGGACAGCAAGGCCACCAGCGAACTGGTTTCCACTGCGGGCTTGGGCGGCGCCAGACCCGCGTCGACCAGGGCCTGATCCAGCCTGACGCGCGATAGCACGCCCGGTGGCGGCAGAATCCATGGGTAGCCCTGCGTGTCCGCCCAGGTCGGCGCGGCCAGCCCGGCCAACGGATGGCCGCGCCGGGTCACCAGGCTGAAGCTGTCCGTCATCAGCCATTGCCCGCATAAGCCGGAACGGCTTGCGCGCAGATCCAGCGGTCCGATGATGAGATCGATCTCGTGGCGCGCCACGCGCTCGATCAGCGGATCCAGCAGCCCCTCGACCAGTTCGATCTGCACGTCAGGCGCGCGTTGATGCAGCGTGGCGATCGCGCGCGGCAGCAGCACCGGCGCAGCCGACAGGATGGTGCCGATATGCAGCCGTCCGGCCACGCCCGCCTTGACCGCCTCGATCTCCTCGCCGGTGCGCGCAGTGTCGCCCAGGACACGGGTCGCGTAACGCCACAGCGCACGTCCCGCCTCGGTCAAGGCCAGCGTCCTGCCGCGCGCGAACAGGGGCGTGCCGACCATGTCCTCCATATCGCTCAGCCAGTGCGACAGCGCGGGCTGCGTCATGTGCATGGCCTTGGCCGCGGCCGTGACGGTTCCGGCCTTTTCCAGGGCGATCAGCACTTCCAGATGGCGCAGCTTCAGGCGCCGCGTCCAGAGCAATTCGGTAAGGGGCGCAATCATGCGGAAATGGTAATGGATATCTCAGGTTTATTCATTGGCTGTCTATGGGGTTCACGCACAGAATGGGTACCTCTCGAATCGACCTCACACTCCATGCCTGCCAGCCTCTCTTCCCTTTCACCCTTGAACGCCGTGGCTCGCGGCCTGGCGCAAGACGGCCAGCCCGCGACCGGTCTGAACGCGCTGGGCGCGGCGCTACAGGAGCGCATCGGCTACCGCTTGTTTACCGTGCTGGTGCTGGACTGGAACGCGGGCCTGAGCCGGCGCTGCTTCTCGACCCAGCCGGCGGCCTATCCCGCGGGCGGCAGCAAGCCGATACGCGAGGACAGCGAGTTCTACGCCGCGGTAGTGCTGCAGGGCGAACCCCGCCTGTGCATGAACCGCGACGACTGCGCGCGGGCCTTTCCCGACCACGAACTCATTGCATCGCTGGGCTGCGAAAGCGCGGTCAACGTGCCGGTGCGCTGGAACGGGCGGACGCTGGGTTCATTGAACCTGCTGCATCAGGCGGGCTGGTACCGACGCGAGATGTACGCGGAGCTGGCCTGGTATTCGGCGCTGGCCATACCCGTAGTGCAAGACATTATTCGAACCACCCAAAACAATGAGGGGAAATCATGAAGCGCCTGCGCAGCTACTTCGCCGCCTTGCTGTTGTGCATCGGTCCCGCCGCCGCTCAGGCGGCCGCGGATGGCTATCCGGCCAAGCCCATCACCATCGTATATCCGTATGCGCCCGGGTCCGCCTCGGATACGCTGACTCGCCTGATCGCCGACTCGCTGCAGAAGCAGCTGGGCCAGCCCGTCATCGTCGAAAGCCGCCCTGGCGCGGGCGGATCCATCGCTACCGAGCACGTAGTGCGCGCAGCCCCCGACGGCTATACGCTGCTGCTGTCGGCCAGCGGCACCATCGCCGTCAATCCGCACATCTACAAGCTGCGCTACCAGCCCGTAAACGACCTGACCCACATCTCCGTCGCAGTGGAAGTGCCCTTCGTGTTCGTGGTCAACAAGAACTTCCCGGCGCAGGACTATGCCGCATTCCAGGCGCTGTCGCGCCAGAAGCCCGCCGGACTGACTTCCGCCAATGCCGGTCTGGGAACGCAGGCCCACCTGACACAGGCCGCCTTCGCCAAGCAGGCCGGACTTAGCCTGAACATCGTCGCCTACAAGGGAGCCGCGCCCGCCGTGAACGACCTGATGGGCGGCCACATCGATTCGATGATGGACAACGCCGCCTCGCAGATTCCGTATGTCACCTCGGGCAAGACCACCGCGCTTTTCGTCACCAGCGATTATCGGTTCGACGCCTATCCGAAAGTCCCCACCGCCAAGGAGCTGGGCATCACCGGCCTGGTACCGGCCGGCTGGTTCGGGTTGGCCGCGCCCAAAGGCACGCCGGAGGCGGTGATAGACAAGCTCCACGGCGCTCTGGTCCAGGGCCTCAGGACTGCAGACACCGAGCGCAAGCTCAAGGAATTGGGCTGGGTGATCGTCGCCAACACGCCGCTACAGGCTCGCGAGCGCGTACAGGCCGACTTCACCCGCTTGGGTGAGGTCGCGAAGGAAATCGACCTGAAAGCCCAGTGACTCGGCTCAAGGCAGGGCCGTGCCGTCAGCCGGCATGGCTTTGGCGCAGCCTGCCGTTCACTGCCGCAGCGCCGCCGCCAACCCCCGCACCTCATCCAGCGCGCCCGCCACGCCCTGCTCCGCCAGCACCTGCGCAAGCCGCGAACCGACCACGACCAGATCGGCATGCCGGGCCACGAGCCGGGCCTCGTCCGGCGAGCGCACGCCAAAGCCCGCAGCCACCGGCAGCCGGGTATGCGAACGCAAGCGGTCCAGATCCTGCGCGATGCGGCACTCGTCGGGCAGGTCCGCGCCCGTCGTGCCGGCCAGCATGATGTGATAAACGAAGCCGCTGGCGTCGCGCAGCAATCCCGCCAGCCGCGCGTCCTCGGATGTCGGCGCGGACATGCGGATCAGGTGCAGGCCATGCTCGCGCGCTTCCCGCCCGATATCGTCGGCATGCTCGACCGGCAGGTCGATGATGATCAGGCCGTCCACGCCCGCGGCGGCCGCGTCCCGGATGAAGCTTTCAACGCCATGCCGCAGGATGGGATTCAGATAACCCATCAGCACCATGGGCGTATGCGCGTCCGCATCGCGAAACTCGCGCACCAGGGCCAGCGTGCGCTTCAAGGTCTGGCCGCCGGCCAGCGCGCGGACGTTCGCCTGCTGCAGCACGGGGCCGTCCGCGACCGGATCGCTGAACGGCATGCCGAGTTCGATCACGTCCGCGCCCGCCGCGCGCAAGCCGCGCAGCAGTTCCAGGCACGCGGCGGGATCGGGGTCGCCCGCCGCGAAGTAGGTAACCAGGCCGCTGCGTCCGGATTGGCGCAGCGCGGAAAGGGTTTGATCCAGCCGTGTCATGCAGCCACCTCGCCAAATTGCGTCACCGTGTCCATGTCCTTGTCGCCGCGCCCGCTCAAACACACGACCAGGATCTCGTTGCGCGCCATCCGCGGCGCCAGCTTGCGCACATAGGCCAGCGCATGCGCGCTTTCCAGCGCGGGCAGGATGCCTTCCTTGCGCGTCAGCCAATGAAAGGCAGCCACCGCCTCGGCGTCCGTGACGGACACGTAGTCCACGCGCTTGCGGTCATGCAGCAAGGCGTGTTCGGGACCCACGCCCGGATAGTCGAGCCCGGCCGATATCGAATGCGCATTGACGATCTGGCCATCGTCGTCCTGCAGGTAATAGCTGCGGCAGCCGTGCAGCACGCCTTCGTGGCCGGCGCTGATGCTGGCCGCATGCGCGCCGCTGGCCAGGCCCAGCCCGCCTGCTTCGACGCCGTACAGGCGCACGTCCGCCAGCTCCAGGAAGGGATAGAAGAAGCCCATCGCGTTGGAGCCGCCGCCCACGCAAGCCACCATGGCGTCGGGCATGCGCCCGGTCTTGGCCGCGATCTGCTGACGCGTCTCTTCCCCGATCACTTTCTGGAACTCGCGCACCAGCCAGGGGTAAGGATGCGGGCCGGCGCCTGTGCCCAGCAGGTAGTACGTGTCGGCGGGATGCGCGATCCAATCGCGCAAGGCCTCGTTCATCGCATCCTTCAGCGTGGCGGTGCCGGCATGCACGGCGCGCACCTCGGCGCCCAGCATGTGCATGCGGCGCACGTTGACGGATTGGCGCGCCATGTCCTCGGCGCCCATGTAGACCACGCAATCCAGGCCGAACAAGGCGCAGACCGTGGCAGTGGCCACGCCGTGCTGCCCCGCGCCGGTCTCGGCGATGATGCGGCGCTTGCCCATGCGGCGCGCCAGCAGGATCTGCCCCAGGCAGTTGTTGATCTTGTGCGCGCCGGTGTGGTTGAGGTCTTCGCGCTTGAGGTACACCTGCGCGCCGCCCAGTTCCTCGGAAACGCCACGGGCCAGGAACAGCGGGCTCGGCCGGCCAACATAATCGGCCAGCATGCCGCGGTAGGTCTGCCAGAAGTCCTCGTCCGACAGCGCCGCCTTGAACTGGCGTTCAAGCTCGTCCAGGGCGGGAACCAGCGTTTCGGGCATGTAGCGGCCGCCGTAGGGGCCGAATTGGCCGCGATTATCGGGAGCGGCCGGATGGATGGCGGATGGCATGAGGAAGAATCCCTTGGCAAGATGATGAGGATTTTTCCTTATGCTATCTTCATAAAAAACTTATTTGAATCAATGATTTGTTTACGATGCACGTAAGCTGAACTAACAAACTGAACATGAGACGGCTGCCCTCCCTCAATGCCCTGCGCTTCTTCGACAGCGCGGCCCGCCAGGCCAGTTTCACGCTGGCCGCCAAGGAACTCTGCGTGACCCACAGCGCGGTCAGCCAACAGATCCGGCAGTTGGAAGAATGGCTGGGCTGCGCCTTGTTCGAGCGTCGCGCCGGGCGCGTCCACCTGACTGCCGCGGGCCTGGACCTGCAACGCTCCGCCCATGACGCCTTCGACCTGCTGGAACGCCGCTGCGATGAACTCAAGCGCCGCACTCAGCCGGCCGAGCTGGCGCTAGGCGCGCCTGCCAGTTTTCTGTCCAACTGGCTGATCCCGCGGCTTGAGCTTTTCGAAGCCCAGCATCCGGACATCCGCGTACGACTGCAGACCGCCGCCGACGCGGCTTTGCTGAACACGCAGCGCGTGGACGCGCTGATCCTGGCCGGACGCGCCTGGCCGCAAGAATGGGACGTCACGCCCCTCTTCGCCGAAACCACAGGGCCGGTCTGCACCCCGGCCCTGGCCGCGCGTATCCGCAACGCGGCCGATGTGCTGGAGGCGCCGCTGCTGCACACCTCCTCACGGCCCGACGCCTGGAAGGATTGGGCGGCGCGCCAGGGCATCGCGCTTGCGCCACGGCAGCCGGGCCGCGAATTCGACCACCTGGGCCACATGCTGGAAGCCGCCGCCGCCGGCCTGGGCGTGGCCATCGCCCCCGCGGTGCTGGTGGAGTCCGACCTGCATCGGGGCCGCCTCGCCGCCCCGCTGGGTTTCGTTGAAAGCGGCGCGGCCTTCAGCCTGTGTTTGCGCAAGGATGCGGTGCGCGCCGATGCCGCGCACGAACGCTTGCGCGACTGGCTGCTGGCCAGCGCCGGCGCGGACTGATCCCGCCCGCAAGGCACGCGCTTACGAGTTACCCTTGCGCGTCACGCCTCCCGTCCGGAACCTACCCATGAAGAAAATCTGCGCGCTGCTAGGCCTGCTGCTCCCCGCGCTGGCCAGCGCCGCCTACAGTCTTTCCGCCACCGAGGCGGCGGTACTGGACGCGGTGTTGCGCGACGAACTCAACACTTACACGCAAGGCGGCAACAGCCTCATCGGCGCACGACTCGGCCTGCCCGCCGCGACCGCCGAGACCGTGTCCCGAGCCTATGCCAACGGTCCGACTGCGCGCTTTCCCGCCTCGCTGGACTTGACCATGCTGATCGCCGGCCCGGTCGCCGCCGGGACCTCGGACGGACAGATCGTGTCGTTCGCTACCTCCGGCTCGCCGACGGTCCGGGCGCACTTGCCTGCGGGCCTCGCGCCGGCCGGACATCTGGCCCTGGCATGCAGCCGCATGGAATGGGCGGACGGCTCTCCCACCTTCATGGACTGCCGCGACGGAACCCTCGCCGGCAAAGAAGAGACCGCCCGGCTGAAGGCCGATCTGGACAATTTCTACCAGGGCAAGCCGACTACCGTCCAAGTGTCCCAGCTTGCCGTCAACATATCGGTGTACGCCAGCCTGCTGACGCCCGGCCACGGCTGCCCGAAGAACATCGACACATGCCGCCAGGCCATCCAGGCCGTCGACGGCGCGGCCCAGAGCAAGCAACTGCCCATGGTCGTGCAGCGTTTCCAGCAGGCCGGGCTGGATCTCAGCCCGTACCAGCGCGATAAGGCCGCAGCCAAGCCGGGCCGCTAGCGCGGCGGGCCGGTCGCGCCGCGCCAAAACGGGGCCACGGCGCGGCCTGTACCGCCCCCCATTTATCGTAATCGCGCGCCGCTATACTGGTCCCACCTCAATACCCCTTACGCGCCGCGCCTTTTCTGCTGCGCCCCGTTATGCACGTCTCGTTGGCCATGCTGCGCCCCCTTGGCCGGGCGCTACTCTGTACCGTCGCCACCCTGCTTTCCGCCCACGCGTTCGCCGCCCCGCCGACGCTGGCGCAATGCCACGGCATCAAGGACATGGCGTTCGTCGCCCACCTGGACGACGACCTGTTGTTCATGAACCCCGACATCGTCTCCAACATCCAGGCAGGCGGCTGTGTGCGGCTGGTCTACCTGACCGCCAGCGATGCCGGTGAAGGCGAGAGCTACATGCTGGGCCGCGAACGCGGCGTGCGCTCCGCCTACGCCTACATGGCGCATCAGCCGGACGAATGGAAGGAAGACACCGGCGCCGCCGGCGGACACCGCATCGCGCGCTTTACTCTCAAGGGCAATCCGCGCGTACAACTGTGGCACATGCGCCTGAAGGACCCTTGGTTGGGCAAGGGCTGGGGCAGCCTGACGCCGCTGAGCCGCACCGAATCCGAACCCGGACAGAACGTCGACACACTGGGTCCCTACGCCGCATCCTATACGCGCGAACAACTGATCGACACCCTGGCCGAGCTGATCCGCCAGTACGCCCCGACCACGGTGCGCCACCTCGACGACACCATCACCGTGCCGTACACGCAGCTGTGCTGGCGCTGCGCCGGCCACGGGCATCCCGACCATATCGCCAGCGCGCGGCTGGCACGCGAGGCCATGCTGCGCGCGCCCGGCAACTACGCCGAAATGGGCTATGTCGATTACCCCAGCCAGGAGCGCGCCACCAACCTCACCCAGGCAGAGATCGCCAGCAAGTCGCTGATCTTCCAGCACTACGCCTGGAACGACTACCACTATTGCGCCGGCCCCACCGGCTGCAAGGAACCCGCCGGCCCCGCCGCCGCATGGGTGCAGCGGGCCTATTACGTGTCGCGCCAGGACATCGCGCCGCAGCTCTACCCGGACGGGCGCGGCGGCCTGGTGGTGTACGCCGCCGGCGAAACCAATGGCGCCGTCAACCGCTGGGACGCGGATCAGCGCCGCTGGCAAAGCCTGGGCGGCCGCACCAGCGGACCGCTGGTTTCGTTCACCCACGCCGACGGCACGGCCGGCCTGATGGCGCGCGACCCGCTGGGCGGCGTGTGGGCAAACAAGCAGCGCCACGACGGCACCTGGCAAGGCTGGCAGGCCCTGGGCGGCCTGCGCGTGACCCAGATTCCGGCGGTGGCGCCGCGCGGCGAAGCCGCCGCCGTGGCGCTGGGCTACGACGGCCTGCTGCACTGGATCACGCCATCCGGCGTGGACGGCAGCTGGAGCGTCTGGCAGGACCTGCCGCCGCTGGAAGGCGTGACCGGCGCGCCCGCCGCGGCGCTGGGCGGCGACGGCCGCTACGTCATCTTCGCCATCACCTCTGCAGGCGAGCTTTATTACACCCGCCAACTGCCGGCCGCCAAGGGCCAACTGCCGCAATGGCAGGACTGGCGCCGCGTACCCGCGCCGCAGGCAGCCGGCGGACTGGCCGCGATCCGCAACCACCAGAACCGCGTCGAACTCTATTTCCGCCAGCGCGGCAGCAACCATCTAACGCGGCTGATGGAGACCGGCGACACCACCGATCTCGACATGGACTGGGGCTCCCCCACCGACATGGGCGTGCCCTACATCGGCCGCCCGGCCATCAGCGCCGACGCCAGCGGCAACGTCATGCTCGCGCTGCTGGAACGCGCGGGCGGACAGCTCTGGCTGGTGGAGCGCGGCCGGCCAGCCAAGCTGGACGCCCAAGCTGCCTCGCCACCCGCGATCAATCTGGTCAACGGCACGCTTTACATCGTGGCCCGCGCCACCGGCGGCCCCCAGCGCTACGAGGTGCTGTCGCGCCACGATGGCAACTGGACCCACGGCTTGACGCTGGATGGCGTGCCATCCGCTGGCGGCGGCCCCTTCGAGACCGTGGCCGCGCGTCCCATCGACCTGCCCAAGCTCGGCGCCAACGACGCCAACAATGCGGCGGTGCTGCGGCCCTCCGTGGCGGAGCCAGGCACGCTCAGCGTGGGCCGCATGCCGACCCAGGCCTCGCAGTCGGCGACGCCGACGAAGACGCAGTAGCCGGTGGAATGGCAGGGTGCCACATCCCCAGGGCGCAAACTCCAGGACCCCCACCATGGAACACATACGCAGCGTCTCCCGCGTCCTGCAACTGCTCCGGGCCCTGAACGAAACGCCCGAAACCTCGCTGCAGACCCTGCACGCTGCCACGGGTCTGCCCAAGGCAACCCTGCACAGGATGCTGGAAACATTACGCCAGGAAGGTTACGTGCGCGGAACCGGCGTCTCGGGCATCTACTGCCTGACAGCCAAGGTCATGGAGCTGAGCGCGGGCTGCGGCGACCGGCAGCGGGTGGTGGACATGGCCATGCCCATGCTGATCCGCGCCACGAAGATGTTGAAGTGGCCGTTGGCGATATCCACGCGGGATGAGGACGCCATGGTCGTGCGCTTCAGCACCATGCCCTACAGTCCCTTGGCGTCCCAGCCCAGCACCTACGGCCATCGCCTGCCCTTGGACAGGACGGCGGCGGGCCTGGCCTATCTGTCGTTCTGTTCCGAGGCAGAACGGATCGCCGCCCTGCAATTGCTGGGCAAAGACCGTGACCACACCGAAGGGGAGCAACTGCTTGCCCAACGCATCGACCAGACGCGGCGGCAGGGATACGGGCTGAGGCTGCCTGCGGCCCCCCGCGGTACCGCCACCCTGGCGGTACCGCTGATGGTGGCCGCCGAACTGGCGGCCTGCGTCTCGCTAACGACTTTCGGTTCCATCATGACGCCCGCCTTCATCAAGGCCCAGCTGCCTCCACTCCAGGAAGTCTGCAACGATCTGGCGGAAGCCATCCGCCTGAGCTGACGCCGTCCAGCGCAGCGTTCCGCCAGGCGGAAAGCTGCCACGGCGCGCTACGCTTCGCGACGGCACTTGTTTATCTTGGGGCCTCACCACCTCAAGGAACAACAGCATGAAGCTCGCCAGTTTTTGGGCAGCAGGACGCGATCGGATCGGGTTCGAGGACGCCGACGGCAATGTGGTCGACATCGCCGCGGCCGCGGCCAGCCAGGACATGGCGCAATTGGCGGAAAGCCGCAACGACCTGCTGTCCCTGCTGGAAACCGAACACGCCTCCTGGTGGCCGGCGTTGCGCGAACTGCACGGGTTGTACGGCTCCGGACAGCGTTCCGGCCTGCGGTTCTCTCCCGGTGACATTCTCTGGCATCCGCCCGTGCGCCGGCCCTCCAAGCTCTGTTGCCTGGCCTTGAACAACAGCGCCAACAGCGAACGCATTTTGTCCGGCCCCAAGCATCCGGCTGTGTTCGTGAAACCCTGGACCTCGATGACGGGCAACCGCTGCGCGCTGCAGATCCGGCCCGCCTACGGCCGCGTCCACCCCGAGCCGGAGCTCGCCGCCGTGATCGGACGCCGGGCCAGGAACGTGGCCGCGCCCGACGCCATGGCGCATGTGTTCGGCTACACGATACACAACGATTTCACTTCGCCCACCATGCGCGCGGAGGATACCTTCCACTATCGCGCCATCCATCCCGCCGCGGACGATCCCGAGCAGATCGAGTACGTCGATACCCATGTCAGCTACCCCGGCCGCTACAAATGCAGCGACACATTCTCGGCGGTGGGGCCTTGGCTGGTGAGTGCCGACGACATCGCGGACCCGCATGCGCTGGACGTGACCTGCAGCCATGACGGCAGACTGATCACCCAGGACAACACCGAGAACCTCTTCTTCAAGCTGCCCCAGGTCATCGAATTCCTGTCCTCGTACATGACGCTCATGCCGGGCGACATCATCTCGCTAGGCACCGCGCTGCGCCGATCGGGCGGCGGCATGGCCGTGCAGAACGTCAATCTTGCGACCCTGGGTGGAGAGGTGACTGTCGCCATATCCGGCCTGGGCGCCTTGAGCAATCACGTCGAAAGGCTGCCATAGAAATGAAGCGCGGCACCCCGACCCGTGGACACGGACCATCCAGCACTCCGAGGACATGAACCATGCAAGGCCATTCGAAATTCAAGGCCGTAAGGAAAATTGCCGCGCTGTGCGCCGGCCTGCTGTTCGCGGCGGGAGCGGCGCAAGCCGCGAGCTATCCGGACAAGCCGATAAAGCTGATCGTGGGCTTCGCACCCGGCGGCGCGAGCGACACGCTGGCGCGGCTGGTCGCGCAGCAGGCGTCGACCCGGCTGGGCCAGCAGATCATCGTCGAGAATCAGGCCGGCGCTGGCGGCAGCTTGGCCGCCAGGACCTTGGCCCGGGCCGAAGCCGATGGATACACTGTCATGCTGGGCAGTCCCGGCAGCATGATCATCAACCCCATCCTGCAACCCAAGCTTGCCTACGATCCCCGCAAGTTCACGCCGATCAGCCCGCTGGCGCGCATCAGCTATGCCTTGATGGTGCGCCAGAACCTGGAAGCGGATTCCGTCGCCCAGCTGGTGGAACTTTCGAAATCCACGCCCCACGGCCTGACAGTGGGTTCGGCGGGCATAGGCTCCAATACCCACCTGGTGGCCATGTCCTTCGTGGTCGGCACGGGTGCGCAACTGCGCCATATTCCCTACAAAGGCACCGCTCCCGCCATGGCCGACCTGATGGCCGGCAACATCGACGTGCTGTTCGATTCCGTCCCCGTGGTGCTGCCCCAGGTGCAGAGCGGGAAGATCAGGATCCTGGCCGTCACAGGCGCAAGCCGGGAAACCTTGTTCCCCGATGTCCCCACTATCGCGGATAGCGGCTGGCCGTCGTTTACCGCCAACAACTGGTTTGGCATCTTCGCCCCGCCGGACACGCCTGCCCCCGTGGTCCACAAGCTGAACGAGGCGTTCACTGCAACGTTGCAGGACGAAAGCGTGCGCGCCAACCTGGAATCCTCCGGCAACCGTCCGGCCCCGGGCACGCCGCAGGACCTCGCCAAGCTGGTGGAAACGGAAAGGCGGGACTACGAAAACACCATCAAACAAACCCATATCAGCCTGCAATAGGCCACGCCGCAACGGCGCGCAAGGAGACGACATGAAAAAGAGATCCCTGGCATTCCGGATTGCGCTGTTCTGGGCCACGGTGTTTTTTGGGGGTTCATTGCAGGCCGCGGACGGGGCGGCGGCCCAGCGCCCCAGCCACACCGTCAGCCTGCTTGCATCTGGCGCCGTTTCCGCCGTGCACGAACAACTGGAACCGTTCTATCGACAGGAATTGAACCTGGAGGTCGCTGCCAGCTTTGGTTCATCCTTGCCTTCCGTGCCGACCTCCGTGCCACGCCGCCTGGAACGCGGAGAGGCCGCGGACGTGGTGCTGACATCCAAGGACTCGCTAGCCAGGCTTGCCGCCCAGGGGCTGGTCGTTCCCGAAAGCCAGGTCGACATCATGAAATCCGCCCTGGGCCTGGCCGTACGCAGCGGCAGTCCGATACCGGAAATCGCCACGGAAGCACAGGCTGCGGCGGCGCTGCTGCGGGCTGGCTCGATCGCCTACTCATCCAGTCTGAGCGGCGTCTATTACGAAACCGAGATGCTCAAGAAAATGCGGATCGAAGAGCAAGTGTTGCCCAAAAGCCGCAAAATTTCGGGCGAAAAAGTCGGCGCCGTGGTCGCCCGGGGCGAGGCCGAAATCGGCATGCAGCAGGTCAGTGAGCTGCTGGCAGTTCCCGGCATCGCATTTGTCGGCAAGCTGCCAGAGTCGTTGCAGCAATACACCGTATTCTCGGCGGGCATCTCGGCGTCCGCGAAGAATCCGGAAGCGGCACGCGCCTTGATCGTGTTTCTGGCCCGGTCGCCCAACGTGCGCCAGGTCCTGTCGAGGAACGGACTGGAACCGGTGCATGCTCAGTAGAAACCCTTAGGTTCGACCGCCTCGAACTGGTACCGCTCCACGCCTTGCTGTTCTTGTAATCCATGGTTACCGGAGAGAAAATCCCCGCTGGGCGCGCGGCACGACTCGCGTCCGGACGCAGCGCCACGAAGCCGCCGGGGGACATCGCACGTGAAGGATGCAGGTCAGTACAACACGCACTCAGCCACCCTGCTCGAGCCCGATCCCTCATCGGACTGGCTCTACCACTGCGCGATGAGCCTGCTCAAGCTGCCAGCCGACGACGCGATCTCCGAGCAGCTGGCCTATATGGGCGAGACCTCCGACGTCGACCGCTCCTGGATGATCGAATACCGTCCCGACATGCTGCGCCTGCGCAACACCCACGAGTGGTGTCGGGGCCAGACCGAGCCCTTCGTCGCCGAACTCCAGGACGTGCCGACCACCCTGATCGCCTGGCTGCACAAGTTCATGGTGAAGGGCCTGGCGGTCGCCATCCATGACGTCAACGACCTGCCCCGCACCGCCCGCGCCATCCAGGTCGAGTTTCAGCGCCAGGGCAACAAGAGCGTGCTGAGCGTGCCCATATTCCACGACCAGAAGCTCTACGGCATCATCGGCTTCGACACCACGGTCCGGCACCGCACCTGGTCGGCCGACGAAGTCCGCGCCCTGTACCAGTGCGCCAACCTGATCGGACAGGCCAAGTACGGCAACGCCCGCGACCGCAGCCGCGCGGCCGGCTATGGCAACGTGACATCGGTGATCTATCTCAGCATGCGCGGCGTGGTGCGCGGCGTGCAGCCCGAAACCATCGTCGGCGTGCGCTCCGCCGGTAACTACAGCGAAATCTGGCTCGAGGATGGATCGATGGTGCTGGACTCGCGCGCGCTCGGCGTATGGTCGACCCTGCTGCCGGAGCAGACTTTCTTCCGGGTGCATCGGACCGCCATTGCAAACGCGTTGCATGTCATGGACGTGGACCGCCGCAGCGTCGACAAGTGGCTGATCAGGATGCGGGCCGTGGACGAGACCTGGCCGGTGTCCCGCTCCTACCGCAAACCGCTGCGCGAACGCATGGGAATCTGAATCCGGCGACCCGGCAGCGACGGCCCGGCAATATGCAGTTCGTCATGCCGGCATGTTGTTTCGTCCTGGCGGAAGTGGCCGCGCAACGAGTTTTTGGGATCATCGCGCATGCGGAGGAACACCCGTTCCTCGAGTCACCCAGAGAGAACCGCATGCTGACGTTCCGCCCCCCTACGCGCCTCGCCATCCTTGCCCTGAGCGCCGCCTGCGCGCTGGGCGCAAGCCAGGCCCGCGCGGCCGACCTGGCCTTGCAGGACGCCGTCTCCATGGCCGGCATGCAGCTGTACCTGAACTCCGGCGCACCCGGACTGCTCATCGCGGCGGTGCGCGGCGATGAAGTCGTGATCCAGGGCTATGGCGAAACCGCGCCGGGCAGCGGCGTGGAGCCCGATGGCCGTTCCATATTCAGGATCGCTTCAGTATCCAAGGTGTTCGCCGGCGATGTGCTGGCGGCGCTGGCGGCCAAGAACAAGCTCAAGCTGACCGATCCCTTGGCGAAGTATGCGCCGGACCAGGCCAAGGTCGACGCCAACGGCCGGCCGCTGACGCTGCTGGACCTGGCCACGCACTCTGCCGGCCTGCCGCGCGAACTGCCCAACCCGGACGCCAAGCCCTCCGACAATCCTTTCGCCGCATTCGACCGCGCCTATTACTGGAAGTGGGTCGGCAGCCACAAGCCGGCCTATGTGCCGGGCACGACCACGCTGTATTCAAACCTGGGCTACGGCCTGCTGGGCGATGCGCTGGCCAAGGCCGGCGGTGCGGACTACTCGACCGTGCTGGCCGACGAGGTCCTCAAGCCCGCCGGCATGACGGACACCACCAATGCGCTGAGCGATGTGCAGAAAAAACGCCTGATGACCGGCCTCGACCCCTTCGACAAGCCAGACCCGAACGCCGTGGTGCCCGACGTGATGTACGCCAGCGCCGGCGTCTACTCCACCGCCGACGACATGGCGCGCTGGATGCGCTGGCATCTGGACAGCGCAAAACAGTCCAAGGAGGCCGCCCTGTTGGCCCACACGATGTGGCTGCCCTATGACGGCCTGAAGTCGGTCGTGGGCACGGAAGTCACCGACGCCGACGGCATGGGGCTGGGCTGGGTGGTGACCCTGCCGCGCAACGGCGCGCCCTTGCTGCTGGGCAAAAGCGGCGGCCTGGGCGGCTTCATGTCCTACGCCGTCCTGTCGCCCAACCGCGGATTGGGCGTGTTCGTCGTCGCCAGCCGCGTGAACTTCGCCATGTTCAACAACATCCACTCTCAGGTGCGTGAACTGGCGGCCGAGTTGGCGCGGTGAGCGGTAGGCGTCCCACGTTGCGCCAGGCCGCGGCGGCAGCGCTGCTGGCCGTGGCCGCGCAAGGCGCGTGCGCGCAGGAAGCCCGGGACATCTTCAAGACGGAGATTTTCCTCACGCCCTACAGCGAGTTGGGCGAAGGCGGCGAGACCTATCCGCGGCTGAACGGCAGGTTCTTGCTGATGACCGGCTATACCGGCTTCTTCGGCGTGCAGGACGACAACGGCCAGTTGCCGCGCTCGCACTGGAACAGTGTGCAACCCACGGCGGAAGCCGCGTTGGTGTTGCAGTTGAACCGGCAGTTTTCGATCCGCGCCAAGGCGACGTTCAATTCGTCCACCAACGACACCAAGGACAACGCCTTTTCCGACCTGGGCGTGGACCTGGACAACCTGTTCGCCGCCTACACCGCGGACAACTACGCGCTGTATGGCGGCAAGATGGACCTGGGCTTTGGCGACGCCTGGCACGTGATCGACGGCTTGTACACAGGCTTCAACGAAAACTCGGAGTTCCGCGGCTCGATCGGGCTGGGCGGGCGCTACACCCTCGATACCACGGGCCAAGGCACGCATTCCGTGGCCGCCATCCTGTTCAAGCGCGACAACACCGCGATGAACCGCCGCTTCAGCCTGGACGGCGGTCTCATCGGACCGGATCAGCCGCCGCTGTTCAGCGACCAGTTGAAGTCCTTCATCCTCTCCTACGACTTCCGCGACCTGCCCGGGCTGGAAGGCTTGTCGGGCGGCCTGGACGCGGGCCGGCTGCATCTGGATCCCGGCCAAGGCAAAAGCGCCAACACGGTGTCGGCCCGCTTGCGCTACGACACGCCGCTGGCCAACTCATGGAACCTGAGCTGGTTCAACGAAGCCACTTATTCCAGCGCCTTTCGCGGCGCTCCCGTCTCCAATGGCAACGGCGTGACCTCGGTGTCGCTGTCGCGCGACCGCTGGCAACTGACCGCGACGGCCGCCGTGCGCAAGTTGTCCGGCAGCGGCCAGAAGCTGGCGCAGCATGGGTTGCTGGACGACACGGATTGGGGAATTTCAGGCGCGGTCACCTATGTCACTCCCCTGGGTTTCATCGTGCAGGCCGGGCTCACGCATCAGCGCGACCAGGCCCTGCGCATCAACCAGGGCGTTATTCGCATCGCTTACCAAGCAGGATTCTGAGGTCATCATGAACCGCAAACATACGCTCGTCACCGGGGTCATCGTACTTGCGCTGGGCAGCGCCCCGGCAGCCTGGTCGCAACCCGTGCCCATCGCCAACGGGCCGACCCCGCCCGCCGACGCGGTGGCGATCCCGGCCGGCAGCAAGGAACGCGCAGTGCAGGACCTGCCGCGGATCATCGCGGACATCATGCAGCGCAGCCAGGTGCCGGGCATGGCGGTGGCGGTGGTCATCGACGGCAAGACCGTGCTGGCCCAAGGCTACGGCACGCGCGTAGCGGGCAAGCAGGCGCCGGTGGACGCGCAGACCGTGTTTCAGATCGCGTCCATCTCCAAGTCATTGTCGGCAACGGTGGCGGCCATCGAAATATCCAAGGGCAAGGCCGCCTGGGACGATCCGGTGTCGCGCTATCTGCCGGACTTCAGGCTGAGCAATGCCTATGTGTCCGAAAGCGCCACGATCGGCGACTTCTTCGCGCACCGCTCCGGCTTGCCTGGCACGGCGGGCGACGACCTCGAAGACCTGGGATTTTCCCGCCAGGACGTGATCGCCCGCCTGCGGCTGCTGCCGCTGGACGCGTTCCGCACGTCCTACCACTACGCCAACTTCAGCACCACCATAGGCGCGGAAGCGGTGGCCAAGGCCGCCGGACGCCCTTGGGAAGCGCTTGCCGATGAACAGCTGTTCAAGCCGCTGGGCATGAAGTCGACCAGCTACCGCTACGGCGACTTCGAGGCGCACGCCAATCGCGCCGTGCTGCATGCGTACCAGAACGGCAAGTTCGTGCCCTCGGGCCAGCGCGACGCAGACCAGCAGGCGCCCGCGGGCGGCGTGTCCTCGACGGTCGTCGATATGGCGGAATGGCTGAAGCTGCTGCTGGCTGACGGGCAGTACCAGGGCAAAGCCATGATCGCCCCGGGCGCGCTGCTGCCCGCATTGACGGCCCAGGCATTCAGCGCCCGCGCGCACGACCTGGATTCGCGTTCCGGCTTCTACGGCTACGGCTTCAACGTCAACACCGAACTGGGCGGGCGCCCCTCGATGGGGCATTCCGGCGCCTTCCTGATGGGGACCGGGACGACGTTCCGGATCGTGCCGTCCGCCGGCATCGGCATCGTGGTGTTGACCAATGGCGCGCCGGTGGGCGCGGCCGAATCCGTCGCGGCATCGTTCATCGACACGGCGCTGTACGGCAAGCCCACGCGCGACTGGTTCGCGGCCTACAACGGCGCCATGAAGGCCTTTTTCGAACCCCAGGCCGATCTGTCCGGACAGGCCGAACCCGCCAAACCCGCGGCGTCGAAAGCGCTGTCGCAATACACCGGCAGGTTCGACAACCCCTACTACGGCCCTGCCGAAATCCAGGAAGCCAATGGCGTCCTGACCCTGGTGCTGGGTCCCAAGGGCATGCGCTTCCCCCTGCGCCATTGGGACGGCGACACCTACGCCTTCTCGCCCGCGGGCGAAGCCGAACTGGTGGCATCGCTGGCGTCCATCGTCTTCAAGATGGACCAGGGGCGGGCCCAGGGCTTCGACATCAAGTTCTACGACGACAGCGGCCTGGGCCGCTGGACCAGCAAGTAGCCGCCCCGCGCGCCGCCAGCTCAAAAGCGGTAGGCGGCGCGCAGGGTCAGGGACTGGTCGCGGTATTCCCCATTGCCGCGCAAAGCGTATTCCGTCTTCAGCTCCACGCCCTTGGGCGTGACGTATTCCAGGCCTGCGGACAGATTGCCGTAGGTCCTGGGCATGCCGGACCGCAGCGTGAACGGCGCCGCGCCTGGCACATTGAGCTGCATGGTGCTGACCACGTCGCCGCCGCTCAGGAAGCTCATCCCGCCGGCCACGTATGAACGCAAGGTCGAGCCGTTGGCCAGGTCCTTGCGTCCGCCCAGTTCCATCATGGGCGAGACCATGAACGAGGTCGTGTCGTTGCCGTGCACCTTCAGGTTGAAGGCGCCCGCGCCTTGTTCGCCGTAGCCGTCCTGCCGGATGTGGTTCACGTCCAGGTCCACGTACGGCCGCAAGTACCAGGACGGCTGGCTGAACTCGTAGGCGGTGCGCAGCCTGGCCGCCAGAAAGGACGATTCCGGCTTGCTCTTGGCCACGCCGTCCAGCGTGCCGCGCGACATCCTGCTCTTCTCCACGCCGCCGTGCACGGCAAGCGACACCTGCCACGGCGCGTTGTTGTACTTCAAGGCCAGGCCGCCCGCGTAAGTGTCGCTATTGCCCGAAAGATCGGAGGCCGAGGTGGTCTTGCCATAGGCGTAGCTCAGCGAACCGCCCAGGAACCAGTTGGTGGCGATCTCGCGCTGCGCGCCCAGCGTGAGCGTGCTCTGCCGCACGTGGTAGCCCTCGTCGTCCGAGGTGGCCTTGCGCTGGGTCCAGTTCGTGTCCAGACGGGTCCAGACGCAATCGCCCTCGCGCAGGATGGTGCTTTCTCCGACAAACGCCGGGCAACTCATCATCCGGTTCATCGACGCGTAGGACGCATGCATCTGGTTGGCGGCGCGGGCGAACTGGCCGTCATGGGCGATGCGGTTCAAGGCGTCGCGGTACTGGTCCGCGGTCTGGATCCCCGTGAGCTTGTCGAAGGTGGCGGCGTCGCTCTGTTTCCCCTGATCCCACAGCGCCTGCAGCGAGTTCGCGATCCTCGCGCGATCCGCGCTCAGCGGCAATGCCGACGGGGTGAAATTGGCGTCGACCGAAATGAGCGGATCGCGCAAGCCCCCAGCGCCATTGTTCTTCAGCGCATAGTTGAACAAGGGGCTATCGCTTGCGGTCGCAGGTATGCTGTTTTGCGCGGCATCGAAATGGCCTATCCCCAGCCACACGTTCTTCACGGGATTGCGCAGCACGGGCCGGACTGTTCCCGCGAAGGTCGATGCGCCCGATACCGAGAGGAAGTCGCTGTTGTGGCCGCCAAAGTCCAGATCGGGCCGGTAGGTTCCCGTGTGGTTCAGCGCGCCCGTGATCCGGGTCGCGGCAAACACGCCCGGCCCGCCCGGATTGAGGACGCCGGCGCTGGCCAGATCGCCCTGGAAGCGGGCGCCGCTGTACAGGTTGGCGCCGGCGTTGTTGTGGAAGAGGCTGCCGCTACCCATCAGCACGTCGCCCGCCACGGTTCCGCTATTGTTGACGACAGTCTGGCCGGCCACATCAATCGCCGTCTTCGCCTGAATGGTGCCGGCATTGGTGATGGTGGTGCTGGCCAACGGCGCAATGGCCAGGATGCCCGTGCCGGACTTGGCGTCGGCGCTTATCAAGGCATTCTGCTCCAGACTGACCGAGACCGCCCGGCCTCCGCCATAGGCGCCATTGCTGACCGCGACCACGGCCGGCGAATTGGCGCCGGTGGCGACGACCTGCGCGGCATGGCCGATGGCCACGCTTACCGGCCCGCCGTATGCCGGGTAGTTGCCCGGCGTGCTGTATTGATAAAGTGCGCCGTCCTTGAACACGCCGCCCCCGCCCACGCTCATCGCCAGGATAGCGGGCGCGTTGGCGCCGGAAGTCTGGACAGTGCCGCCCGTGCCGATGGCCACGTTGATGCTGCCGCCATTGCCCTGGCCGCCGGTCAATCCCGCGTTCTGTATGAGGCCCGTCGTGTATTGCGCGGACGACTGGTCGCCCGCCAGCCCG
This sequence comes from Achromobacter sp. D7-1, assembly GCF_059760445.1. Classification (NCBI taxonomy): domain Bacteria; kingdom Pseudomonadati; phylum Pseudomonadota; class Betaproteobacteria; order Burkholderiales; family Alcaligenaceae; genus Achromobacter; species Achromobacter sp. D7-1. The sequence continues at coordinate 95,264 of NZ_JCBAMT010000001.1, forward strand.
CCGCCCCCGCCCACGCTTTGCGCCAGGATGCCGGCGGCGCCTTTGCCCGAGGTCGCGACCGTACCCGAAATGGACAGGTTGACGGCATTGCCGTCGCCACCTGCCGCCGGGGATCCGACGGGTTTCAAGGTCACGAGGCCGGGCCGCGTCGCCAGGCCGGCAATGCCGCCGCCCCCGCCTATGCTTTGCGCGACGATGCCATGCGAATTCGTGCCGGCCGTGACGATGCTACCGCCCACGTCCTGCGTCACGGTAACGCTTCCACCAGGACCCACCATCGGCGAGCTGGAGCCGAACGTGAGGTTCACCGCATTGGCGGCTGGCCCCGCGCCGTTGTCCACCATGACCAGGCCGCCGCCGCCCCCTATGCTCTGCGCCAGCACGCCGAAGGACAGCGCGCCGTTCGTGACGATACTGCCGCCCGTGTTGGCGACGCTGACACTGCCTCCGCCGCCGGTGACGTTGCCCAGGAAGCCGCCTCCCCCAGCTTTCGCGGTGCTCCCCAGCTGAATATCGATGCCCGTGAGAGACGCGCTGGACGACACGGCCGCCATGCCGCCTCCGCCGCCCACGCTTTGCGCCAGGATCCCTGGAGAGAACCACCCTTGCGTGGTGACGCGGCCAACGTTGTTGGCCAGGTTCACCGTGCCGCCGGACGCCTGGACCATGCCGAAGGTGTTGGTGATGGACGGGTATTCGGCGCCCAATGCGACCGCCAGCGAGGCCTCCTGCTGGATGGCGGCAAGGCTGGCATTGCGCAGGACCAGCGTGCTGACCCCGCCGCCGCCACCCACGCTCTGCGCCATGATCCCGGCAGAGCCGCCCGCCCGGGTCGCGAGCGTCCCGCCATGAACCACGCTGGCCGCGCCGCCCGTGCTGGTCGAGGAACCCTGCTTCGGGTCGCCCGCGGCGCCCAGCGTGATCGCCGCGGCGGTCTGGTTCCACAGGAACAGGGGTTGGTCGACCACCGAAATGCCGCCGCCCCCGCCCACGCTCTGCGCGAGTATGCCCGGCGCCTGGTAACCCTGCGTGGAGATCTGGCTGGTCGCGGCGCTGGCGTCGACCATGACGGCGCCGCCCGCGCCGCTGGCCCCGTCTACCCCGCCGGCACGCACATTGACCAGGGAGCCCAGCAGTGACCCGCCTTTGGTACCCAGGAGGCTGACGATTCGAGTGATCTTGTCGATGATCGCTGGGGCCTGGCTGCCCACGCCAGCCGATACCACCGCCTGCAGATCCTGCCCGCTGGCTGTGCTTCTGCCGCCGCCACCGCCTATGCTCTGCGCGACGATGCCCGCCGAACCGTTGCCTTGCGTCGCAATGACTCCCGTGTTCGTCACGATGGCCGGATCCGCAGCGCTGCCGCCGCCCGCGCCCGCCTCACCGCCGTTGCCGCCAGTCTGGTGGGTGATGCTGGTTTGCGGCAGCGCGACGGTGAACAGATCCTGCACGCCCGACGCGGCGGCCTTGATCAGCGCGTCGATACTGGACAGCAGGCTGGAAGCGCCCGCCGAATCTATCGTGCCCGCATTGCCGCCGCCGCCGCCGATGCTCTGCGCCAGGATGCCGGGCGCGTGATCTCCCGCCGTCGAGATGGCGCTGTCATTGCGCACATTGAAGGCGCTGGCGCTGTTCCCCGCGCCGCCATTGCCGCCGGTCGTGACGCCGACCGACAGATTGACGGCCTTGCTGAACGCCAGCTGCGGCGTCTGCTCCAGCCAGCTCGCGGCCTTGTCCAGCAAGCCCGCCAGACTGGCCGGCGAGCCCAGGATGTCATTGAACGAGTTGGCGTCGTGCGCCTGGACGATGCCGCCGTTGCCCCCGCCCCCGCCTATGCTTTGCGCGACCATGCCAGCCGCCCCCGTCCCCTGGGTGGCGATGATGCCCGTGATGGCGTTGCCGGCCCGTACCCTTCCGCCGCTGCCGCCCTGGCCGCCCTGCCCGCCATGGCGCACGCTCAGTTGCAGGTCGACCAGCGAGTTGCCTATGGTCGGAATCTTGACCGGCGCCAGCACCCCGCCGCCATTGCCGCCGCCGCCTCCTATGCTCTGGACCACTGCCCCATTGCTTTGCGCGCCCGCGGTGTGGATACCCCCCGCATTCGTGAACGCGGCGGTCCCGCCATCGCCAGCGCCTTGGCCCGCGCCGCCGTTGGACACCGCCACCGTGACCGTGCCGCTGGGCTTGTCGCCCAAGGGCGGCGCGATCGTGATGGCGCGGGAGTTGGCCAGCCCGCCGCTGCCGCCGCCTCCACCTATGCTTTGCGCCAGCACGCCATTGCTGTGCGCGCCCAGCGTCGTGATCGTTCCCTGGCTGGCCTGCGTGAATGAAACCGTACTGCCAAAGCCGCCGCTGCCGCCCTTGCCGCCGGTCGCCACGGTGACGTTCAAGCCCACGCCCACGCCGACCGCATTGGCCGATCCGCCGCTGCCGCCACCGCCGCCTATGCTCTGCAGGATCACGCCCGAGGCGTTGCCGGCGCGCGTCAGTATCTTGCCTTGCGAAGAAAACTGGACCAGCCCGCCATTGCCCGCCGCGCCGCCCGTGCCGCCGATGGCGACCGACGCGATCACGCCGGTGCTGTTGGCATCGCCGCCCACCCCGCCCCCGCCGCCTATGCTCTGCAACAGCACCGCGGCGCTGTTGTCGCCCGAAGTGTCGATGCCGCCGCTGTTGGCCATGGCAATGCCGCCGCCCGCGCCGCCGGTTCCGCCATGCCCGCCGCCCACGGCGATGATGCCGTTGCTGGACGAGGCCAACCCGCCGCCGCCGCCCGCGCTGTTGGCGATGACGGCGGCCGCATCGTTGCCGTAGGTGCTGATGCGACCCGCATTGGTGATCGTGATCGCCTGGCCCGCGACCGCGCCGGCGCCGCCATTGCCGCCTTGTCCGAATGCGCCGTTGGCGCCCGCCGGGCCGCCTTCCCCGCCCAGCACGCTGGCCATGATGCCCTTCGCGCCGACAGTAGCGTTGGCGCCGGTCGTGATCGTGCCGGTATTGGTGATGACGATGGCGCCGGGCGCACCGCCCGCGCCGCCATTGTGGCCATCGAACCAGGAGCCGTTGCCGCCATTGCCGCCATTGCCGCCCTGGCTCAGCGCGTAGACGCCGATACCCCGGTTGCCGTCGGTCTTGATGGCGCCGCCGTTGCTGACGCTGACCTGGCCGGCATTGCCCCCCGCCGCGGCCTTGGTGTCGGTATCGTTGGCGGTCGACGCATTGCCGCCGATGGAACGGGCGATCACGCCATACACGCCGTCGCCATGGCCGTTGACCGCAGTCCCGGCCGAGGACAGGAACGTAACAGCCGAGGCATCGCCGCCCCGCCCGGCATCGCTATGCCCGCCGAAGTCCCCCGTATGCTCGGCCGCCCCGGCTTGCCCGCCCGACGATATCAGTCCAACCCCGGCGCTGACGCCGGCCGGTCCCGGCCCGCGCGCGGTCACCGAGCTCGCGCCTTGCAGGATCACGGATGCCAAGCCTGCGCTGCCGCCATGGCCGGACGTGTACGCACTGTCGAAGCCATTGGCGATGGCGCTGTCGGTCCCCGCGCCGCCCCAGGATTGGACCGCGATGCCAAAGCCCGTGCCGGCGATGGTGGCGTTGTTGAGCGTGATGCGCGCCTGATGCCCGTCGCCGCCGATGCCGTAGCCGCCGTTGGGTCCGTCCGCATTGCCCCACAGGCCGCCGTTGCCGCCCGCCGAGTACAGGTCTATTCCCCGGCCCGCGGCATTGACCGTGCTGGCCGACAAGGTGTAATCGATGATCCGCCCGCCGCCGCCATTGCCGCCCCAATGGTTCACGTCGGCGTCCCTGCCGTTGCCGCCCTTGCCTCCGCTGACGTCGATCAGGATGCCGGTCTGACCGGTCGCACTGGCGCTGATGCGCTGGTTGCTGTCGGTCTGGACGAAGTCACGCTGGCCCCATTGCCCGTCATGGCCATTATTGGGGTGTTCGCCGCTGGAACAGCAGGTGCCGTCGGCGCCGCGAAACTGATAGGCCAGCGGCGCCGTCTGCGCCCAGGCCGGCCGCCCGAAGAGGTACACGGTGGAGATGCCTGCCTGCAAGCACAACGCCAGCCAGGTAAGCCGCAGGCCGTTGCGGCCGGGCTTTGGAATGTCTTGTTGTAGGGTCATGGCGGCGGCGGCGAAAATAGGGCAGATAGAGAAAATCGCCGTTCCCCGCCCGCTCCACAAGTCTGGGATGACGAATCAACCATCCTGGCTGATGAGCGGCGGATGGCCGCCACCAGCTCTGGATTGCCCGGGCATGGGAAAATCGCAACTCTCTGGGAACACCGACATGTCCACCTCGCCCGCCGACAATGTGATTTCGCTGTATCGGGAACACGCCGACGCCTTCGAGAAATTGCGCGGCACGCAGCTGGTAGAACGCGCCTGGCTGGCGGCGTTCCTGGACCTGCTGCCCGGCCCCGCTCCCGAGGTGCTGGACATAGGCTGCGGCACCGGCATCCCCATCGCCCGCCATCTGATCGAACGCGGCTGCAGGCTGACCGGCGTGGATGCCTCGGACGCGCTGCTTGCGCGGGCAAGAGCCTCGTTCCCTGAACACAGCTGGATTGAAGCGGACATGCGCAGCCTGCCGCCCTTGCGCCCATTCCAGGGGCTGATCGCCTGGCACAGCTTCTTTCACCTGCGGCCGGAAGACCAGCGCCCCATGTTCGACGCCTTCGAGCGCCTGGCCGCTCCGGGCGCGGCGCTGATGTTCACCAGCGGCACCCATCTGGGGGAAGCCATCGGCCAATTCGAAGGCCAGCCGCTCTATCACGGCAGCCTGGACACTGCGGAGTATCGCGAACTGTTGCGCCAGACCGGCTTCGAAGTGATGCGCCACGTCGAAGCCGACAAGACCTGCGGCGGCGCGAACATCTGGCTGGCACAACGGCGCAGATAAAACCTTTGAGTTACCTCAAGGTTTGACCGGCGCACAACGCCGGACAACGCCCCTCTGCGCCATAATCAACATGCCGCGGTCTCTCATGGGCCGCGCGAGGCCCACCTAGCCTCTTCGGTTTCCCTCACCTCGATCAGGCGGACCCGGCACTCATACAAAGACTTATCCTCTCGCTACCCGGCGATGAAGGATACGCGAAGCGCCTTGCCGCCTTGTGCCAAGGCGAACTTCAAAGGACCCCGCGATGAAACTCCGCGAGTATTGGCTATCCGGCCATGGCCCCATCCAACACCGCGCCGAAACCGTGGACCGCGTCGACGCGCTGGTGCAGCGCCTGGCGGCCGGCGGCCGCATCGCCAGCCCGGACGATGCCTACGCCATGCTGGCCGCGGCCGACCGCCTCAGCTGCGCGGCGATGAACGTGGTGGCGCATATGACCTATGCCCGCCGCATCGACCTGAACGGCGCGCCGCTGGGCGCCGAGGACTTCAAGCCCAACCCCGAGGGCCATACCGGCGGCTCGCTGAACATGGCGCCCGCCTTCGTCGCCTATCTGCTGGCCAATGCGCTCAGCGGCAAGACCCGCGGCTGGCTGATGGGCCAGGGCCATTGCGTGGCCGCCATCGAGGCCGGCAACGCTTTGACTGGCGACGTGTCGCCGGCGCAGCGCGGCCGCTATGACCGCAGCGAGGCCGGACTGGGGCGCCTGATCACGGACTTCTATTCCTACGCCATCGACGCGCGGGGATTGCCGGCCGTGCCGCTGGGCAGCCACGCCGGCCCCAACACTGCGGGCGCCGTGTCCGAAGGCGGCTACCTCGGCTTCGCCGGCCTGCAATACGTGCACATGCCCCTGCCGGGAGAAAGCCTGGTGGCCTTCCTGAGCGACGGCGCCTTCGAAGAACAACGCGGCTCCGACTGGGCCACGCGCTGGTGGCGCGCCGAGGATTGCGGCCAGGCCGTGCCGGTCATGATCCTCAATGGCCGCCGCATCGAGCAGCGCACGCAGATCGTGCAGGAAGGCGGCGCGCATTGGCTGGCGGAGGACCTGCGCCACAACGGCTTCGACCCGCTGATCGTCGACGGCCGCGATCCGGCAGCCATCGCCTGGGCCATCCTGGCTGCCGAGGAAGCGCTGGCCGCGAACCTGGCGGCGCCGGACTTCCAGTATCCCGCCCGGCTGCCCTATGTCATCGCCGAGACCGAGAAGGGATTCGGCTTTCCGGGCGCCGGCACCAATGCCGCGCACAACCTGCCGCTGGGCGGCAATCCGCACGCCGACAGCGCGGCGCGCGATGCCTTCAACGCCAGCGCCGCCCGGCTGTTCGTGCCGGAAGCGGAATTGGACGCGGCGCTGGCCACACTGGCCAATCACAAAGCGCAGCAACGCCCGCTGGAAAGCGGACACTCCATGGCGCACCGGCATCCCGACGCCCCCGCTCTGCCCGAACCTGCCTGGGAAGCCACCGGCAACCAGGGCAGCGCCATGGCAGCGCTGGACCGCTGGTTCGTGGCACTGGTGCGGGCCAACCCGGGCTTGCGCGTGCGCATCGGCAATCCGGACGAACTGGCCAGCAACAAGATGGGCGGCACGCTGGCCTTGTTGAAGCACCGCGTCGACCATCCGGAGGCCGGCGTCGCCGAGGACCAGCACGGCGCCGTCATCACCGCCTTGAACGAGGAAGCCGTGGCCGCCGCCGCGCTCGCCAACAAGGGCGGCCTGAACCTCATCGTCAGCTACGAGGCCTTCGCGGTGAAGATGCTGGGCCTGCTGCGCCAGGAGATCATCTTCGCGCGCCGCCAGAAGGAACTGGGGCAGGCGCCGGGATGGCTGTCGGTGCCGCTGGTGGTCACCTCCCACACCTGGGAGAACGCCAAGAACGAGCAATCGCACCAGGACCCCACCATAGGCGAAGCCTTGCTGGGCGAAATGTCCGACACCTCCCGCGTGTTGTTCCCGGTGGACGGCAACAGCGCCGCGGTGGCGCTGCGCGCGGTCTATGCCCAGCGCGCCCAAGTGGCCTGCATGGTGGTGTCCAAGCGCGACGGCGCGCAGCGCTTCGACGCGCGGGCCGCGCAGGCCCTGGTCGAACAGGGCGCGGCCCACGTCGCGGGCGACCCGCAGAGCAGCGCGCTGCAATTCGTCGCCATCGGCGCCTACCAGCTCGAAGAGGCCCTGAAGGCGCGCGCCCATCTGGCGCGGCTGGGCCACGAATGCTGCGTGTCCGTGGTGCTGGAACCCGGCCGCCTGCGAGCGCCGCGCGACGAACTGGAAGCCGCTTTCGCGCTGTCCGACATTGCGGTCCACGCGCTCTTCCCGCCCGGCCTGCCGCGCGTGCTGCTGTGCCACACGCGCCCCGAACCCATGCTGGGCGTGCTGCGCCGGCTGGACGGCGGCCCGGCCCGCACCCGGGCGCTGGGCTACATCAGCCGCGGCGGCACGCTGGACGTGCCCGGCATGCTGTTCGCCAACCGCTGCACCTGGGCGCACGCGGTCGACGCTGCTGCCGCCGTAGCCGGCTGGCGCCGCGAGGACGTGCTGGATACGCCGCGACTGCAAGCCATCGACGGCAGGGGCGATCCCTCCGACCTCGCCACCCCTTCTTGATGCGGCACAAGGACATTATGCTCACACTGACCTGCCTGGGCGGCGCCGGTACCGTCACCGGCTCCAAGCACCTGCTAAGCCACGCCGACACCCGCCTGCTGATCGATTGCGGCCTGTTCCAGGGCCTGAAGAACCTGCGGGAACTCAACTGGCAGCGCTTGCCCCTGTCACCGGCCGACATCGATGCGGTGGTGCTGACGCATGCCCACCTCGATCATTGCGGCTACCTGCCGCGGCTGGTGGCCGAGGGCTTCAAGGGCAAGATCCACGCCACGCCCGCGACCCGCGACGTCGCGGAGCTGATCCTGCTGGACAGCGCCAACCTGCAGGAAAAGGATGCGGACTTCGCCAACCGCAAGGGCTTTTCCAAGCACAAACCCGCGTTGCCGCTTTACCGCGTGATCGACGCCCAGCGCGCGCTGACGCGCTTTGCCGACGTGGCGCTGCACCAGGAGACCGCCCTGCCCGGCGGCGCGACGCTGACCTTGCGCCGCGCCGGCCACATCCTGGGCGCGGCCACCGCACAGATCGACATCGGCGGCACGCGCGTGGTGTTCTCCGGCGACCTGGGCCGCTACGACGATCCGGTGATGCACGATCCCGAACCCGTGCCGCGCGCCGACTACATCGTCATCGAGTCCACCTACGGCAACCGGCGCCATGATCCCGCCGATCCGGTCGAAACCCTGGCCGCCGTCATCGAACGCACCGTGCAGCGCGGCGGCACGGTGGTCATCCCGGCCTTCGCCGTGGGGCGGGCGCAGACCCTGATCCACGCACTGTGGACGCTGCGCCAGGCCGGCCGGCTGCGGAACGTCCCGGTCTATCTGGACAGCCCCATGGCGACCAGCGCCACAGAACTGCTGGACCGCCATGCAGGGGAACACAAGCTGTCCCCGCGCGAGTACGAAGCCGCCTGCGCCGCCGTGACCTATGTGCGCGATGTCGAGGAATCCAAGGCGCTGTCGGCCAACCGTTACCCCAAGGTCATCATCTCGGCCAGCGGCATGGCCACGGGCGGGCGGGTGCTGCACCACATCGCCGCCTTTGGCACCGACCACCGCAACACCCTGCTCTTTTCCGGCTTCCAGGCAGCCGGCACGCGCGGCCGCAAGCTGCTCGACGGCGCCACCGAAACCAAGATCTACGGCCAGTGGACGCCCATCAACGCCGAAGTCGCCGAACTGCCCATGCTGTCGGCCCACGCCGACAGCGATGAACTGATGCGCTGGCTGTCCGGCTTTCAAGAAGCGCCGCGGCGCGTCTTCATCGTCCATGGCGAACCCGAGGCCTCCGAGGCCCTGCGCGAACGCATCGAGCGCGAACTCAGCTGGCACGCCACCGTGCCGCTGCAGGACCACAGATATGAACTGTGAGCAGCGTCCCCGGCTGAAACTGCGCGCCAGGCCGGGGATATCGTCACGAATGCCGCCTGATGCCCGCCCCGTCAAAACTCCATCGAGGCGGAAAGCATGAAGGTGCGCGGCGCGCCCAGGGCCAGGCTCGACAATTGCGGCATGCCCCAATAGGCCTTGTTCGTCAGATTGTTGACGGCGGCTCGCAGCACGATCGGGCGGTCGGCCACTCTGGTGGCGTAGCGCGCGCCCACGTCGTAGGTCGTCCGTCCCGCCACCGACAGCGAGTTGTCGGCGCTGATGTACTGCTTGGAAACGGAGGTCGCATTGGCCGTCAGCGTCAGGCCTTGCAGCGCCGGCACATCCCATTCCACGCCCAGCTTGCCCTGGAGCTTGGGAACGCCGGTGGCCTGCTTGCCTTCGTTGGCGGCGACGGCGGTTTTGGTCACCTTGGGATTGATGTACGCGACCCCGCCCATCAGCCGCAAGCCACGCATCGGCTCGCCGAAGAAGCCCCATTCCACGCCCTGGTTGCGCTGCTCGCCGCCAAACGAGAACACGTTGGTGACGGGGTCCGTATAGCTGCTGGGCCGCTTTATCTCGAACAGGCTGACGGTATGGGTGAAATCCCCCAGATCGACCTTGATGCCGAGCTCCGTCTGCTTGGTCTTGTAGGGCGGGAACAGCTCCCCGGCGTTGGCGGCGGTGACTGGTGCGGTCTGGCCCTTGCTCAAGCCTTCGATGTAGTTGGCGTACACGGAGATGTTGTCGGTTGCCTTGATCAGCAGCGCGGCGGCGGGCGTGGTCGCGCTGGCATCGTAGCGGCTGGTCCGCGCCCCGGTCGCGACACTGTAGTTATCGGTACGCACTTCCTGCCGCCGCGCGCCCAGCGTCAGTTGCACCCGGTCCTCCGCGAAGGACAAAGTATCCGCCAGGCCGTAGCTGACCAGACGGGTCTTGCTATGCAGGATCGGCGGCCAACTGGTGGCCGGCGCCGGCCCCCAGACCGGGTTGTAGATGTTGGTGACCCAGTCCGCCCCAGGCACCGTCCGGCGGCCGTAGTCGCGCTGGTTGTCCGAGTAGTACGTGGCATTCAGCACCCACTGGTGCTTGACGCCGCCAGTCTGCAGCTTGCCCCGCAAGCCGGCCTCTCCCGACGTTTTCTTCACGTTCATGTTCAGCTGGCCCATCGAGGTGCGATAGTCGCCCGCCTCGTTGAACACCTGCGCCACCATGGCGCCGTTGTAGGTGTACTCGGACCGGCTCGTGCCCACCGCTGCGTAGGCCATCAACTTGTCGCTGACGTCGAATTCGCCACGGATCATGGCCGCCTTGTCCTGGTTCTTCACGTAGGCCCAATCCGGATTCAGCAGCGTTTCGGGCTTGGGCGGCTTGGGCACGCCTATGCCCGGCGCCAGGTTGATGCCTCGGGTCACGCCGTCCACACGCTCATCGCTGTCATACATATCGATGGAAACGCGCGCGCGTTCGCCGCGCCAGTCCAGGCCCAACGCGGCCAGTTGCGCCTTTTTTTTCTGGTGATCGACTGCGCCATCGCCATCTCTGTACATGCCGTTAAAGCGCACGCCAAACTGCTGGTTCTCGCCGAAACGCCTTCCCAGGTCTATGTGCCCGCCGAACTGCGAATCCGACATGTAGGTGGTGGTCAGGCGCGTCAGAGGCTCCGCGCCTGCGCGCTTGGGCACCAGGTTGACGGTGCCGCCTACGGAACCGCCGGGCGGCATGCCGTTCAGCAATGCGGACGGCCCTTTCAGGACTTCGATGCGCTCGAACATTTCCGGCGAGGTCCGGTAGTACGGCGCCATGCCGAACAGTCCGCCAAATGAAATATCAGTGGTGCTGGAGCTGAAGCCGCGGATCGAGTAGTTCTCGCTCCAGGCGCCGGTCACGCCGTTGCTGAACACCGAAGGATCGGTCCTGGCGATCACATCGGTGATGTCCTGGGCTTGCAGGTCCTCGATGTACTTCTCCGTGTAGCTGATGACGGAGAACGGCGTATCCATGAAATCGCGGTCGCCCAGAAAGCCCGCGCGGCCGCCATAGGTCACCTGCCCGCCGGCGTAGGGCGTGGCCGGCGCATCGGCCTGGCCCGTCACCGTCACGGCCGGCAGCGTTTTCACCCCGGCCTCGACAGCCTGTTGGGCCCATGCTGCCGGAGCAGCGCCCAGGGTCAGTCCGAACAATGCCGCGGTCAGATGGTTGAGGGAAAAGACGGGGATTGCGTGCCTGGCGTGCAAGGAAGGACGTGCGACGCGGCCGCTATGGCGACGTTTGCTCATGGAATGCTCCGTTCAGTTGAGCTTTGGGTCGCCTTCGACATCAGGCGACTGGGAATCATTTACATATGAACCGGCAACTTGCCCCGATCCGTGGACGACCTCAGTTCTGGTAGGCCTTGATGACGTCGTCGATCATGAGCTTCAGCGAGTTCACGCTGGCGGCCATGACGTACCAGGCTTGCGCATCGGCGAAGACCACCCGGCCGTGCTGGAAGGCGGCGGTCTGGCGCAAGAGCGGATTGGTCAAGGTCTCGGCGTTCAAGGTGGGTCCGCGCTCCATCACCGCGGTGCGATCCACCACGTAGAGGATGTCGGGATTGGCCTGCTGGATGAACTCGCTGGAGATGGGCTGGCCGTGCAGGCCGGCCTCGGCGGTGGGGCTGGCGGGCTTCACGCCCAGGGCCTTGAAAATGAAGCCGTAGCGCGACTGCATGCCGAATGAACTGAACGCGCCGTTGTTATGCAGCACGATGAGCGCTCTTTCGGGACGGTCCTGGATGAGGCGCTTCGCCTCCTGGACCTTGGCGTCGAGTTCGGCGGACTTGTCGCGAGCCAGGCTTTCCTTTTCAAAGATCCGCCCCAGCGTCATGAGGTGGTCCTTGATGATCTCGATGTGATTGGCCTCGCTGTCCCGGTAGTCCACGTCGAAGTGGATCGTCGGGGCGATCTCGCTCAATTCCTTGTAGTGGTTGGCCTGCAGCGAGGTGATCAGGATCAGGTCTGGCTTGGCTGCGTGCACCCGTTCCAGATTGGGCTGGACGATAGCGCCCACGTCCAGCACGTCCGGCGCATCCTTGTACTTGGCAAGAAAATTCGGCACGAAGTCCTTCGGCATGCCGGCGACCGGCACGCCCAACTGGTCGAGGAAGTCCACCTCGTTCATATCCAGGGCCACCACGCGCTGTGGCAACTTGTTGATTACGGTGGTCCCCAGCTTGTGCTGTACCGTGACGGTTTCGTAGGCGCGCTGCGGCGATGGGCTGGCGGCGGCTGGCTGTGCCGCCGCCTTCGGCGATTCGGCCGCTTCCTGGCCGCAGCCCTGCATCGCGGCCGCCGCGGCGGCCAGCAGGGCAAGCGCCCATGCCCGGCGTCCGTGCTTGAGGATCATGTCAGTTCTCCTGATGGATTGAAGTAGTTGCACAGACGTCCGCGCGCGCCTTGCGTGATTTCGAAGTCCAGCCCATAGAGCTCGCGCAGCCGCTCCTCGGTCACGACCTGCGCCACGCTGCCGGCGCTATGCACCGACCCGCCCTTCATCGCGACGATGTGGTCGGAATAGCTGGCCGCGAAATTGATGTCGTGCACCACCAGGATCACGGTGCGGCCGTGCTCGTCGCACAGGCGGCGCAAGGCGCGCATGATCTGGACCGCATGCTTGATGTCGAGGTTGTTGAGCGGTTCGTCCAGCAGCAGACAATCCGTCTGCTGGGCGATGGTCATCGCCAGGAACGCCATCTGCCGCTGCCCCCCGCTGAGTTCGTCGAGATAAGACTCGCGCAGCGGCTCCAGCGAGAGAAAGGCGATGGCCTCCTCGATCAGGCGGCGGTCCTGCTGCGTCAAGGCGCCGCGGCTGTAGGGAAATCGTCCGAAGGCAACGAGCTCTTCCACCGTCAGGCGCAGATTGAAGTCCGGCGACTGGCGCAGGGTGGCGACACGCTTGGCGTAATCGCCGATGCGGATATCCGACACCCTTGCGCCCTCGATCAGGACCTCGCCCTGACTGGGTTCCAGCAGGCGGGCAGCCATCATCAGCAAGGTCGTCTTGCCCGCGCCGTTGGGACCGATTAGCGAGGTCAGCCGCCCAGCAGGAAACTGCAGGTTCACATCGCGCAGCACGGTCTTCGGACCATAGTTTTTCGAGAGATTCCGGATCGTGATCATGCCGTTCCCCGCGAGCGCGCCATCAGCGCCAGGAACCACGCGCCGCACACCAGGTTGACCAGGATGCCTACGCTGGTCCGGTAGTTGAAGAGATGTTCGACCGCAAGCTGGGCCAGGATGAAGATGGCGATGGCGATGGCGCAGCCTGTGGACAACGTGGCCCGGTGCCGGCGCGTACGCGTCAAGGCATAGGCCATGTTGGCGACGAAGATGCCCATGAACGCCGTGGGTCCGAGCAGGCTGGTCGACACGGCGACCAGCACCGCGATCAGCGCCAGATGCCGTCGCAAAACGCGCTGATAGTCCACACCCAGGGAAACGGCCTGGTCGCGCCCCAGGGAGATCACGTCCAGCGTCGGCAAGCTCTTGACGCCCGCCAGGCACACGCCCGCGACGATGAGGGCGGACACGAGCAGTTGCCCGGGCTCTGCCTTGTTGAAAGAGGCCTGGGTAAAGCCCAGCAGCATGGAGAACTCGCCTGGACTGGTCTTCAGCTGCACGAACTGCGTGAAGGTGCCGATCACCATCGTCAGCACCAACCCCACCAGCAGCAGGAAGTACACGTTCTGCCTGCCGTCGCGGAACAGCCAGCGATGGATGATCCATGAGTAGGCCAGCATCAGCAGCACCGACAGGAAGAAGTTGCCGTTCGCGCCGAGCAGGGCCAGGCTCTGCGCTCCCATGGCCAGGATCATGAGGGACTGGAACAGCAGGTAGACAGCCTCGTATCCCATGATGGCCGGCGTCAGGATCCGGTTGCCGGCAAGGGTCTGGAACACGATGGACGACCAGGCAATGCAGACGCCGCCGATGAGCATGGCCGCCAAGCGCGCGAGCCGCTTGGGGATGATGTAGCCGAAGTCGAAGTTGGAGCGGAAGAACAGGAAAGCCAGGGCCAATGCAATGACCGCCATCCACACCGCTCGCCGGGAGGCTGCAAGCATCACCTGTGCCTCCAGAAGATCAGCAGGAGGAACAACACGCCTCCCACCCCGCCCGCGGTCAGGCCGATAGGCACTTCGAACGGGTAGATCAGCAGGCGGCCAAGGATGTCGCAGGCCAGCAGCAGCGAGGCGCCGCCCAGCGCCACGATGGGCAGGGTGCGGCCCAGGTTGTCGCCGTAGCGCAGCGCGACCAGATTCGGAATGACCAGTCCCACGAAAGGAATGGCGCCGACCGTGATCACCGTGGCGGACACGGTGACGGCCACCAGCAGCAGCCCCAGCGCCACGGTGGCTGGATAGTTCAGGCCCAGGCTTGCGGCCATGCCTTCGCCCATGCCGAGCACGGTGAAGCGGTGCGCGTACAGATAGGTCAGCGCGACGATGGGCAGGATCAGGTAGATGATCTCGTAGTTGCCCTGCACGATCTTGGAAAAATCGCCCAGCAGCCAGCCCTGCATGCTCTGCATGATGTTGTTGCGATAGGCGTAGAACTCCGCCATGGCGCTCAACACGCCGCCGTACATCAGGCCGATCACCGGCACCAGCACCGTGTTCTTGAATTTGACGCGGCGGACGATGGCGACGAACAGCAGGCTGGCCGCTAAGCAGAAGCCCAATGCGAACAGCATGCGGCCCGCCGTCCCGGCGGCGGGCATGAGCAGCATCGATGCCAGGATGCCGAGCTTGGCCGCGTCCAGTCCGCCCGAGGTTGCGGGTTCGACGAACTTGTTGCGCACGATGTGCTGGAGGATGACGCCGCAGACGGCCAGGCCGATGCCCGTCAGCACCACCGCCGTCAGACGCGGCAGCCGGCTCGCCGTCAGTGTCAGCCAGGCGTCGCCCGACAGCGAGAACAGCTGCGGCCATGCGATCTGGCGCGCGCCCACCAGCAGCGACGCGCCGCAAAGCACGATGAACAGGCCGAACAAGCTTGCGCGCATCAGGACCGCGCCCCGGCGATACGCCAGCCCTTGGCGGCTTGCCGCTGCGCCAGGAATTGCGCGTATCGCCCCTGGCGCGCGCGCAATGCCATGGGCGTGCCCTGCTCGACGACCCGCCCGTCCTCCAACACCACGATCTGGTCGGCCATCGCCACCGTGGAGAGCTGATGAGCGATCACCACCAGCGTGCACTGGCCGCGCAGCCGCGCCAGCGTCTCAGTGATGATGGCCTGATTCTCAGCGTCCAGCGCCGCGGTGGCCTCGTCGAGAAGCAGGATCGGCGCCTGGTTCAGCAGCGCGCGGGCGACGGCGATGCGCTGGCGCTCGCCGCCGGACAGGCGCGCACCGCCCTCGCCCACTGGCGTGTCCAGCCCTTGCGGCAAACGCTCGGCGATGCCCGCCAGGCCCGCCTGGTTGGCGGCCTGCATCAGTTCGGCATCGCTGCAGCCAGGCCTGCCGGCGCGGATGTTGTCGGCAATGGAGCCCGTGAACAGGTAGTTGTCCTGGAAGACCTGGCTGATCTGGCCTGCCAGCCGCGCACTGGAAATCTGCCGTACATCCACGCCGCCGACCAGCACGCCACCCTGGTTCGCGTCGAAGAAGCGCGCGATCAGCCGCGCCAACGTGGTCTTGCCGGAGCCGGATGCGCCGACCAGGGCGGTCATGCTGCCCGGTTCCACGCGCAGATCGACCCCGCGCAGCACCTCGGGCTGATCCTCGGCATAGCGGAAATGCACATCCCGCAGCTCGATCGACGCATCGCGCGGCTCCTGCGGCGCTGCGGGCTCCGGCAACGGTTGGACGGAGTACAGCGCGTCCACGGCGTCGAGTTGTCCGCGCGCGCCGCGCAGCACCTCGCCATAGCCGGCCACCTCCAGCAGCGCATCGATGTAGCGGACCGCCAGCAGCAGCGACACGATCGCGGCCACGATCTGTCCCGCCGCCAAGGGACTGCCCAGGATGCCGTCGATCCACCAGGCGGCGGCGATCAGCAGAACAGCGAAGACGGCCTGCACGGCCCAGACGTTGAGCACGGCCGCCCCGGCCGACAACCAGATCAGGCGCGCACCCGACTGGCGCTGCTGCTCGACGGCCTGTTCGAGCAGGCGCGTGCCGCCGCCCTCGCCATTGAAGGCGCGCAGCACCGACTGGGCCTGGGCAAACTCGACCATGCGTTGGCTGGCGTCGGCGAAGCGCCGCTGAAAGGCGTCATCGGCGCGCCGCGCCAACCTAGCCGTGAACTGCAGGACACCAGCCAGCAACGGCAGCGCCGCCAGGGCGATCAGTCCCAGCAGCCAGTGCTGCGTAAACAGGGCCACGACCAGCACCGCGGGCGTCACCACGCCGGCGATGACGGGAGTGAAGACGTGCGCCGGAAGCTGGGCCAGGGACATCATGCCCTGCGTCACGAGATGCCCGAGGCGCGCCGTGTTCGCCGCCGTGAACCAGCCCACCGGCAGGCTCGCCACATGGTCGCCGAGACGATGGCGGGCATCCTGCAGGATGGCGACGCCGACCCGCACGCCGGCCCGCTCCACATGGCGCCGCAAGCTCCAGCACAGCGCCACTCCGGCCAACAGCGCGGCCAGCCACGGCGCGGCCGCCCTCACGTTTCCTTCAAGCAGATGCGTGAGTAGCGGCACCAGCGCCGTAATCGTCAGTCCGCACAGCGCGCCGTAGGCGATGGCCATCCAGACGTAGCGGCGCAGGACGTACGCATCCTTGCCGAGCAGCAGCATGAAGGTCTTCAGCATGACGCCTCCTCGGTCGCTTCGGAGGATGCATAGCCGCCCCGCGCCCACAGCCGGGCATAGCAGCCGCCTTGCGCCAGCAATTGTTCATGCCTGCCTTGTTCGACGATGGTGCCGTCCTCGACCACGAGGATCCGGTCGGCGTGCATCACCGTGTCCAGCCGGTGTGCGATCACCATCACCGTGCGCCCCCGGGCGAAGCGCGACAGCGCGCCCTGGACCGCCATCTCGTTGCCGGCGTCGGCCGCCGCCGTGGCCTCGTCCAGCACCAGCACGGGAGGATCCAGCAGTACCGCGCGCGCGATGCTGGCGCGCTGGAGTTCGCCGCCGGAGAGCTGCGCGTCCTCGCCGATCACCGCATCGTAGCCACGCGGCAACGCCAGGATGCGTTCATGGATATTGGCGGTGCGCGCGGCGTCCTCGATCTCTTGCTGGGTGGCGGACGGCCGCCCCAGCGCGATGTTGTCGCGCACGCTGGCATGGATCAGACGCACCTCTTGCAGCACGAAGCCGATGCGCCGGTAGAGCTGCGCGCTCTCGATCCGCCGCAGGTCGGCGCCACCCAGCGTGATGCGCCCTTCATCGGGGTCGAAGAATCTCAGCAGCAGGCGCGCCAGGGTGGATTTGCCCGCGCCCGACGGACCGACGATGGCCGTGACCGTGCCGGGCTCCAGCGTGAAATTGATGTTGGACAGTGTCCGGCGTTCCCCGCCATAGGAGTAGCCCACGTTCTCGAACCGGACTTCATGGCCCTCGGGGATTTGCGCCTGCCCGGACGTCAGCGGTTCCAGCACGGGAGTCTCCAGCAGGGCCTGCACGCGCTGCGCCGCGCCCGCGGCGCTACCCAGGTCGTGCAGCAGCGTGTGCAGCAACAACAGCGGCGCGCATATTCCCGGCGCCACCAGCGCGAATGGCAGCAGGTCCACGGGCGCCATCCAGCCCAGGCCGACGAACAAAGTGCCAAAGCCCAATACCACGCCCAGCACCGTGACCGGCGCGATCATGGCGTGGGCATGGCCCATCGCCGCCACCAGCGGACGGGTAAAGCTGGCGAAGGCTTCGGCAAAGGCGTCGACGGCCTCGCGATAGCCGCGATGCGCCTTGCCCGCGTCGCCGAACGCCTTGACCACGGGAATGCCGCCCACGAACTCGACCGTTGCGCCGTTCAGGCGCCCAAGCCGCTCGACGAACTCCTGCATGTTCGCCCCTCCGGCCTTCATCGCCCGGCGCAGGAACAGGAAGAAACCGGGAAATGGCAACAGCGCCGCAAGCGCCATGTGCCAGTCCTGCGCGAACAGGTAAGCAACCGAAATGACGATGGCGCCCGCGGCGCGTCCCACTGCCGTATAAAAATGGGCGGTCAGGCTGTGCAGCGTGCCGATGTCGTCCTGCATCGCCTGCTTGACCTCGCCCGACGCCTTGCTGGTGAACCAGCCCAGCGGCACCTGGGACAGCCGCTGCGCCGCGGCCAGACGCAGGCGATGCGTAAGGCGGTTGTCGGCCAGATGGGCGGTCAGTTCGCCGGCCGAGATCAGCCCCATGCCCGCGAACATGCTCGCGACGCTGGCGATGACGGTCCATCCGATATCGGTCCAGGCTGGCGCAGATGCGGAGTCCCCGGCGCCGAGGCCGGCGAAGACGATTCTGGCGATGTGCGCAATCCCTGCCAGCGGCACCAACGTGAGCATGGTACCCACTGCGGCCAGCACAGCGGCTGCCATTAACTGCCCGCGTATGGGGGCCAGCACCAGGCCTAGCGGGCCGGGCTTTGCAGGCTTGGCCGCGGCTGCTTCAGAACTGCTCATGAAATCGAAGTGCTCAGATGTGGGTGATAATTATTTGCATCACTATAAACTAATTTCCGCAATTAGTTTCATTACCATAAACTAAATAAATCGGGCCGGGTTAAAGTGAGGGATGAATGACCCCACGGAACCAGGAACAGCCATGACACCGCCAGAGCGCCGCCCGGCGCGGGGACGCCCTCCCACCATCACCCGGGAGCGTATTGCCGACGCCGGCATTGCAATGGGCCTGCCGAACATCACCTTCGTCGGACTCGCGGCGGCGCTCGGCGTCAGCCATATGGCGCTGTACAAGCACGTGCCCAGCCTGGAAGAACTCAAGCGCCTGGTCGCCGAAGAGATCTTCAGCCGCTGGCAGATTCCGCAAGCCTGTAGCAACGAGCGCGGCGAATTGAAGCAGTACCTGACCCTGTTCGCCGCGTCCGTGCGGGACTTCGTCAAGGCGCATCCGGGCGTGACGCCCTATGTGATCCGCAGGCTGGCGGCCACCCCGTCCATGCTCGCGAAAATCACCGAGCAACAGCGCCATATCGCCGATGCCTACGGCATTTCCAGGGAGCAGTCCCGCATCCTGCTGGCGACCGTGGCCTTCCACGGCATGGCGGTCGCCGACACGGTGTATTCAGTCGCCGGGCTGGAGCCGGTGGTGGACGCGGAACGGGCGGCGGAAGAGTCCGAAATGGAAGGGGAACTGGATCAGGGCATGCAGGCGCTCATCATCGGCCTCTTGGCCATGCTGGAAGATGGCCCACGGCAAGCTGTTGCGGAACAGGCCAAAAAGCGTGTCCCTGCGCAACTGAAGCCATCGCGCGGTTGACCTGCGGCGCAGGCGTGGCTCCTGCTTTTAGATTTCCTAAATTCAAGATTGAGAAATGATCGCTGTACCCGGTCTCTTCCAGGAAGGAGAATTTCCAGACCGCAGCGAATCCTGAATATCTAGCCAATCTTGAATGAGCAAGCCCATGCTGAACCTATACACCGACAGTTCTCCGAACGGCTACAAGGCCACCATCGCCCTGGAGGAACTGGCACTTCCCTACCGCCTGCATCATGTGCGCATCGCGCAGGGCGAGCACCGCCAGCCGGAGTTTCTTGCGCTGAACCCGCATGGCCGCATCCCGGCCCTCACCGACGAAGACACCGGGGTCGTGCTGTTCGAGTCGGCGGCGATACTGCTGTACCTCGCCGAAAAAACCGGGAAGCTGCTGCCCGCGGACACCCAAGGCCGGTGGGAAGCGATCAAGTGGCTGCAATTCCATTCCAGTAGCGTCGGCCCCATCATCGGACAGCGCGTGAACTTCGAAGTGTTCGACAAGGCGCGCAATCCTGCCGCGCTGGAACGCTACCAACGCCTGACCGAAGATGCGCTCGCGGTGCTGGACCGCAGGCTGGCCGACCATTCCTATCTTGCTGGCGACACCTACTCCATCGCCGACATCGCGCATTTCGGCTGGAGCCATATCGCGCGCATCATCGACTTCGATTTCAGCCATCACCGGCATCTGAGCGCATGGCACGAACGCGTGGCGGCCCGGCCTGCGGTCGCCAAAGGCATCACCCTGCCTGCGCCGGCAACGGGCGCCTGAAAGCATCGAGGACTGTCGCAATGGATACCACTCACTCGCTCCATGACACGGCCGGAGCGTCGCACTTCGCCTTCTCCGCGCATCCCGGTTATCGGCGGATGTTCGCACCCGATCGCCTGACCCTGGGCATTTTCCTGCCGCTGCGCTTCTACGAAGGCAGCATGGCGGTCCTTGCGGGCCAGGCGGAACTGGTACGGCAGGTCGACCGGCAGGACTTTGCTGCCGTCTGGGTGCGCGACGTGCCCTTGTACTCCCCTTCCTTCGGAGATGCCGGCCAGGTCTTCGATCCGTTCACCTACCTGGCATTTCTGGCGGCGCAAACGAAGAAGATCGCCTTGGCGACGGGGAGCGCAATCTTTTCCCTGCGCCACCCCATCGATCTGGCCAAGGCGGCGAACACCATCGACCAACTGTCGGGCGGGCGGCTGGTGCTGGGGATCGCATCGGGCGACCGGCCAGTCGAGTTTCCCGCTTATGGGCTGAACCATGACGAGCGCGCAACGCGTTTCGCCGAAGCTGTCTCGTACTTCCGCCAGCTCATGCGCCCAGGACGCCTGGAGATCGATTCGTCGCTGGGGCGCTTCAGCCGCGCGGAATTCCTGCCCAAGCCCGCTGCGGGCGTCATTCCGCTCATCGTCACCGGTTCGTCGGGGCAGTCCTTGCCGTGGATTGCCGAGCACGCCGATGGCTGGCTGACCTATCCCGATGCCACGGATACCCCGATGGGACCACAGCGCCTGGGCGAAAAAATCCGCGCCTGGCGCGCGCTGATACCCGATGGCGGCTTCCGTCCGCACATGACCAACGAATGGCTGGACCTGGCCGACGACCCCGACCATCCGCGCACGCCCTTGCACAACGGCTTCGTGCTGCGCACCGGCAGGAAAGGCTTGATCGCGTTGCTGGAGGAATGGCAGGCGGCCGGGGTCAATCACGCCGCGATCGGCATCCAGTTCTCGCAACGGCCTGCCGCGGAAGTGCTGCAGGAACTGGCGGAGGAAGTGCTGCCGCATTTCCCCACGCATCAGGGGCCGGCGACCTTGCCGGATGCCTGGTAGCCCACGGAGGCCGCTACGCTATCCTTGACGGTTTTCATCCCGCACCCCGTCATGGCGCAGCCCTCCGCCCGCATCCTCGAAGGAACCATCGACCAGATCCGCCTCGCGGTGCCTCTGGTGCGGCACGATGCGTTCCTGCGCATCGGAACAGAAGCCGTGATCGCCGCCGGGCTGGAGGCGCCGCAGATCAACCAGCTGCAGCGCTTGCACCAACAGGGCATCCCCGTGCGCATGGGCGTGATGGACGGCGAAGAAGAGCAGGCGGTCTTCTCCTGGGCGGTTCCAGCGCGCGGAGATCCCATCCCGCCGCGCTACTACCAGACCCTGAAACGGCGCGGCTGGCGCGAGGCCGCCATCGGCGGCGCGATCGCCGCGGCGTTCGTATGGCTGGCGTGGCTGCTCGGCATCGCCAGCCTCACGCGCGTGTTCCTGATGGTCTTTTCGCTGGTCGTCGCCCTGGTGGCGCTGGTAGTGGCGGGGTCGGCCTTGCATGGCCTCTGGCATAACCGCCGCCACCGTCCGTTGATACTGGCGAGCGAGGCGCTCTTCGATCCCGAGCAACGGCCCGCAGCCGGCACGCCCGCCCCGCCGCCCAAGCCGCCACGCCTGGAGCCGCTATCGACGCAGGACGAAGGCGAACCGCCCATCGGACATGTGCGGGGCCATCTCGTCGGCCTCACGCATGAAATGCGCCAGGTCCACAAAGGTCCCAACTATGGCATCTACCGCTACGCCGTCAATGGCGAGAACTTTGTGATGATCGCCCAGGAAGCGTTCGGCGACGCGCTGCCCTTCCTGGCCGAGAACGACCGCGTCGAAATGGCGGTGCGCGCGGCCCCGGCCCACGACGGACAGCGCGTCGTCTATGCGCTGCGCAATCTTGAAGACGGCCGCTGCTATATGTGCCACCGCTACTACGGCGGCGAACAAGGCCGGGACACCCCCATCCGCGTAGGCATGAGCCAGCGCGCGCGCATGCTCAAGCTGATGGGCGCGCTGTTGCTGACCGCCTGGCTGTTCGTGGTCGGCCTGCAGTACTTCGCGGGATCGGACGATGGCTCGTTCCAGGACTTTCCCGAACTGGCGGTCTTCCTATTGGCGCTCTTCTTCGTCGTGTGGCTGGGCTTCGCCCTGCCCCTGCTGTGGCTGGACACGCGCTGGCGCATGGGCCGGCCCACCCGGCGCCAGCGTTTCACCCAGCGGGTCTACGCCATGCTGGATCTGGGCACGCCCCTCGCGCCATCGCGGCGCATTGAAGACGTATAGCGCGCACGCAGGCTTCAGTTGCCCAGCAGCTTCACGGTCTGCGGGTTGTAGCCGAAATACGCGCCGCCGCAGCCCGTATGGGCTTGCGCGGCGGCGGGCAGCCCGGTGGCGCGGACGGACAGTTCGCCGCGCACGCGGATCTCCCGATAGCGCTCGGCCGCCACCGTCTCATCGGGCAGGAAGTACAGGCGCACGCGCAACAGGCCCTTGCCCGGATCCTTGCTGCTCGCCGCGCTGAAGGCCGGCACATTAACCGTCGCCTCGCGCCAGGTCCCGGGCTGTTCCAGCGTCTGCCAACGCACCCGCAAGGGCTGCTCCAGATCAAGTAGTACCGGGCTGCCGCCACGCACCGGATCGCAAGGCCGCGACAACACGCTGCGCGTCGCGTACGAACCCATGTCGTAGGCCTGGCCGTTGATCTCCACCCTGGCGATGGTCTGCGGCGTCAGGTTCTGCAGGCCGAATATCGCCAACCCAGGCATCC
Source organism: Achromobacter sp. D7-1 (assembly GCF_059760445.1). NCBI lineage: Bacteria > Pseudomonadati > Pseudomonadota > Betaproteobacteria > Burkholderiales > Alcaligenaceae > Achromobacter > Achromobacter sp. D7-1. The sequence continues at coordinate 118,157 of NZ_JCBAMT010000001.1, forward strand.
CCGCCGACTCCATCCGCTCATCGGTCGTGCCGGCGAAGCGCGCGAGGCCAGGCGCAACCTCGACGTGGTCGGCATAGTGGTAGTAGTGATAGACCACCACCTCAGCCTCGCCCTGCGAGGACGCCGAGGGCAGCTTGCCCAGATCGGGATACGGCAGGCGCTTCAACGGCACGGACGCGCCCGGGCTTCCGTCCTGGCTGGAGTACACGTAGTGGTCCACGCCGTCCTTCAGGCGCGCGCCCTGGTAGGGGAAATTCTCGCTGGCCGCTGACCCCTGGTTCGGATAGCGGTGAAAGCGCGAAAACATGTATTGCACTGCCGACCCGGGCTCCAGGTACGGCGACGAGCCGGAAGACAAGCTTCCGCCGCGCCTGTCCGTCCAGATGGTGCGCCCGCTCAGATTGACGTGGACCTCATCGATCGCGGGGTGAGACGCCCGAAAGCGGTCGTACCGGCCCTGCTCGATGGAGTCGCTGACGGGCACGATGGCCAGGGCAAGCACCGCAGGCAGGAACATCAAGCCATGGACACGCCCCGGCACCTGGCCCTTGTCGCGCACCATGTACACGATCCAGCAAAGCGCCAACACCACGGCCAGCGGCCCGCCGAACAACACGCCATAGCTCAGCAGCGCCTGCGCGCCCCAACCGAGATTGGGGGTGGAAACGAACACGACGCCCAGGAATGCCAGCAGTCCCGCCAGCAGGAGGGAAACCGCGATGCCGAACCAGTAATCCCGGATCTTCTTCAAGTGGATCGTCCTCGTCAGTTGCGGCCTGGCAGCGCTGCGCCGCTACGCTGGCCGTCTATTTGCCCTTGCGCAGCGACAGCGGCACGCCCCAGACCGGGTCTTCCATACCCTGCTTGCCCAGCGGCGTGATCTGCATCGGTATCATCGTCGACAGGAGTTTACGGTGCTCATCGCTCACGTTCGCAAGCCGCTCGATGTACTTCTGCGTGAACTCCATGGGCGCCGGGCGAGTGTAGACGGTCAGGTCTTCAAGCGGGCATTCGATCATCTTGGGATCGACCGCGCGGCAGGCGGATTGCCGGTACTTGTAGCTAGGCGTCTTCAAATGCATACGCTGGCTCAGCACCAGTTGGCCGCCCTTGAGCGTGAAGCTTGCCAGCGCCTGCTGCGGCGGGATGCGGGCCTGCACCTTGATCGCCGGAATGTCGCGGGAATCGGTCTGTTCGACGTAGCCCGCCGCACCGAGCTGCGTGGTCTCGCTGTACTGCTGCTCGCCCCAGCTCACGCAGGCGCCCGAAGCCATGTGCACGGCGGTGCAGACCTTGCGCGTCTTGGTTTCGGTGCCGTAGGTAGCGTCGCGCCAGTTGGTTTCCCGGTAAAACTCGCGGTAGAGCTCGGGCGACAGATAGGCAGTGCCGTTGGCGCCGCGGCCAGAACCCACCTTGCCGCCCGGAGCGCCGACCTGCTCAAGCAGCGCATTCAGCTTGTAGTCGTCGCCGCCGGTCAGCAGGTATTTGCCGGGCGGCAGGATATGCACCTCGAAAGCCTGGAACAGATAAGTCGCGTTCTTGTCCCGCTGCAGCGCATTGGTCTCGAAACGGCGGCTGAAGGTGATCCGCGGGTCCTTTTCGAACATCCAGATGACGTGCGAGGTCCACTTGGTCATTTCCAACGCGTCGCCCAGCGAACGATGCGGCATGATGTCGGCCACCAGCACCACGGCCATATCGTCCTTCAGCGCCGCGTCTATCAGGTCCAGCAGCTGGGCATAGCGCGGATCGTTCCTGGTGCCCTCGGCGCTCAGGAACGGGTGCTGCGCGCAGCCCGACAGGGCCAGCGTGAGCGTCAGGGCGGACAGGGCAAGTCGCGGGCGCGTCAGGGTCATGGAGTGGTCCTTGATGTAAGCGGTATCGGTCTGTTGAGCGCGGATACTACTGGCTCGGGGCCGGACCGCAATCCTTGCGTGACGGCTGAAACACGCCCTGGCCGGAGCTGGTCCAGCGCGCCGCGGACTCACTCAAGCACCCGGCCATGAATCTCGGCGGCGAGCCCAGCAACGGCGCGGGCTGCGAACCCGCGCCGCCCAGCCGCCAGGCGTGGGCACCCTGATCGCTGACACAAAGGGTTTGAAATTATTTGTTGCGATTGTTTCCCGTCTCGGCGACGCTAGGCGTCGTCCATAGCGATTCCGCCCGGAGACCCCCCATGTCGCTCGCGCTTTACGGCCATCCCTTTTCCTCCTACACGCAGAAGGTGTTGATCGCCCTGTACGAAAACGGCACCCCGTTCGAGTTCCGATGCATCGGCCCCGACACGCCGCAACACGCGGCCGAATGGCTGCGGCGCTGGCCTCTGCACAAGTTTCCGCTGCTGGAAGACGGGGACCGCAACGTCGCCGAGACCAGCATCATCATCGAGCACCTGCAGCTGGAGCATCCCGGTCCGCAGCGCCTGCTGCCCGCCGATCCCAAGGCCGCCCTGGAAGTGCGCTTCCTGGATCGCTTCTTCGACCTGCACGTCATGAACTGGACGCAGCATGCGGTCGGCGGCGCGCTGTCTGGCGACGAGGCCAAGCGCCGGGAAACGTTGGCGCTGGCCGTGGAAAAACTGGAAGTCGCCTACGCCTGGCTGGAAACGCATCTGGCCGGCAGGACCTGGGCGACTGGCGAGGACTTCACGCTGGCGGACTGCGCCGCCGCGCCGTCGCTGTTCTATGGCGACTGGACGCACCGGATCGCCGAGGCGTATCCGGTGTTGCGCGCGTATCGGGCGCGCCTGCTGGCGCGTCCGTCGTTCGCGCGGGCCGTGGAAGAAGCGCGGCCATACCGGCCGCTGTTCCCGCTGGGCGCGCCGGACCGGGACTGATTCCGGCCCGCCTGGAACCTCACTCGTTGCCGGCGGCCATGTCCCATACCTTCTGGGCGATGGGGTTCTTCTGTTCCTCGATGATGTGGGCCATCAGGCCCACCGAGCGGCCTATCATCGTCAGCGCCTTGCCCAGTTCCGGTGTCAGGCCCATGTCCAGCACGATGGCGCCCTTGGCCCCGGTGGCGTTCAACGGAATCTTGCGGCCCGACTGCCGAGCGGCCGCCGCGGCCAACTCCACGGCAAAGCGCGAATAGTTGCCGTAGTAGCCGCAGTCCCGGGCGATCTCGAACATCTTTTCGCAACGGGGATCGCCGTCCACGTGTATCGGATGCCCCACGCCAGGAATCTTGCGCTTGGCCGCTTTGTTGGCCTTGACGCATTCCTCGGCATACTGGCGCAGTTCCCCGTCCGTGTAGCTGTCCTGTGGGGGCAAGGCGTCGCGCAGGAAGCGCGCGGCGTATTCGATCACGCCCAGGAAACGGCTGCCGGCGCCCAGCAGTCCCGCCGCCAGGGCGCCCTGCATGGCCTCGGGCGCGCCATGCAGGGTCAGCCGCGCCGACAAGGCGCTGGGCGTGAGGCCATGATCGGTCGCGCTCACCAGGAACAGGTTGAGCATGGTCTTGAGCTGGGGCGTGGGGAACTCGCCCAGCAGCTCCAAGGCCAGAACGTCGATAAAGTCGCGCTTGAAGAGGTCCTGCACCAGGTCATGGCCACGCACCAGGATGGTATGGGCGTCGCCGCCGCCGATCTTGCTGTCGAACATCTGAAATCTCCGTATTTTTTTGGGGGCAGCGGCCTCCAGGATGGAGGACGGCCGCTGCACCGGTTCGCTATTCGATGACCGCGTCCAGGGCCACCACGCCCTGGCCCTGGTTCAGCACCACCAGCGGGTTGACCTCCAGCGATTGCACGCCATCGCCCAGGGCGGTGAACAATGCCGCGATGCGCTGCACGGCATCCACCAGAGCCGCCTTGTCCCGCGCCGGCAGGCCGCGATGGCTGGCCAGGCGGCGCGCGATGCGCGTCTGGTCCAGCGCCTGCTCGACCTGCGCGCGGCTCGCGGGCAGGTGGCAACGCGCCACGTCGGCCTCGACCTCCACCCACACGCCGCCCGTGCCCATGCTCAGCACCGGGCCGAAGACCTCGTCGCGATGCAGGCCCACCAGCATTTCAACGCCGTCCACCACCATTTCCGACACCAGCACGCCGCGGATGGCGGCGGCCGGCACCTGATGCCGCGCCGCGTTCGCGAGGATGCGTTCGAAAGCCTCGCGCACCTCGGCCTCATCGCGCAGCCGCAGCTGCACACCACCGATTTCGCTCTTGTGCAACACGCCGTCAGCCACCAGCTTGAGCGCCACGGGAAAGCCGATGGCGCGCGCCGCCGCTGCCGCCGCTTCAGCGGAAGCAGCCTGGGATTCCCTAGGCGAACGCACGCCATACTGCGCCAGCAGCGCCTTGGCCTGCGCTTCGTTGCAGGGCAGTTGAACGGCAGGCGCAGCTGCCGGCAAACCCGCGGGCGGAACGTCCTGAACCTCTTCCACAGATTGTTCCGCATATCCGCTGACGCGCTTGAGCGCCTGCATGGCATTGCGCAGGCTGTAGACGGGCGCGAAGCCTTCCTGGATCAACAGATCGTGGGCCGGTCCGCGGCGGCTGCTCATCCAGACGGGCACGAAAGCCTTGGCCCCGCCCCGCGCCACGGCCAGCATGTTGCGCACCAGTCCTTCGGTGCTGGCCGAATAGTTGGAAGTGATGGGATAGAGCACGGCATCGACGCCCGGATCGGCGAACAATGGCGCCAGGCAGCGCCGGGCCAGCTCCGGATCGGTCAGCGCCTTGGTGGTCAGGTCCACGGGATTGGTCAGCGCCGCGTAGGCAGGCGCATGCCGCGCCATCTCTGCCACCGTTGCGTCCGCCAGCACGGCCATGGCCAGACCGGCTTCGCCCACCTTGTCGGCCGACAGCACGCCCGCGCCGCCCGACGACGAATACACGCAGATATTGCGCAAGCTGCGCACGCCCACGCGCGATATCAGGCTGGCTACGTCCAGCAGCTCATCCAGGTCTTCCACGCGGATGACGCCGTACTGCGAGAACACCGCATCGTTGACGGCATCCTCTCCGGCCAGCGAGGCGGTGTGCGACTGCGCCGCCTTCTTGCCAAAATCCGAGCGGCCGATCTTCAGCGCGATCAGCGGCTTGCCCGCGCGGCGGGCGGCGGCCGCCGCCGCGATGAAGCGCGGGCCGCTGCGGATGCCTTCCATCACGGTGCAGATCAGGTCGGTGCCGGGATCATGCGCCAGCCAGTTGATGAAATCCGCGCTGTCCAGGTCCAGTTCGTTGCCGGTGGAGAACCAGCGCGAGAAGCACACGCCGCGTTCGTTGCCCTGCATCAGCGAACGGCCCAGGCCGCCGCCCTGCGTCACCAGGCCGATGCGCGAAAGCTTGCCGGTCCTGCCGTCGTTGCGGAATTCAGTGGAAAAGGTCAGTCCCAGGCGCGGCGCCAGCATGGTCATGCCCGCGCAGTTGGGGCCATACAGGCGCATGCCGCTGCGCTGGGCCACTGCCAGCATCTCGGCCTCGACCGAGCGTCCCGCCTCGCCCAGTTCGGCGAAGCCGCCCGTGAACACGATGGCGTAGCGCACACCCTTCGCGGCGCAAGCGCGCAGCGTGGCGACGGCGGATTCCGCCGGCACCAGCAGCAAGGCCACGTCGATGCCATGGACCGGCACCACGTCCACGCTGGCATGCAAGGGCTTGCCGAAAAGCTCGCCGCCCTTGGGGTTGACCAGATGCACCTCGCCGTCGAAATCCGAATGCTCCAGCACGTTGACCACGGTGGTGTGGCCGAGTGTGCCCGGCTTGCTGGAAGCGCCCACGATCATGACCGACCGCGGCCGCGTCAATTCCACCAGGTCGTCGAAGCTGACCTTGGGATCGAACTGGGAAGGACTCGCGCTCATGCGGCCTCCGGTCGGCATTTCATCAAGGTGGTCCATTCGGATTCCACCACGGTCTCGCCGTTCTGGTTCTTCACCGTGCGCAGCATGGTGACACGTCCCGTTCCGGGGCGCTTCTGCGACAGCGTCTTCTCGCCTATGCTCAGCTCGACATGAATGGTGTCGCCGATGAGCACCGGCTTGCGCCATTGGCAGCGCAGTTCGGTCAGCGCCAGCCGGGTGCCGTCCATCAGGCGGTACACCGGCATGCGAGTGGTCAGGCCCGAGGCGATGGCCAGGGTCAGCATGCCGTGCGCGGCGCGCTGGCCGAAGGGATGGCCGGCGGCGAACACCGCGTCCGTGTGCAGCGCGTTGTAGTCGCCGGACAGCCCGGCGAACTGCACCACGTCGGCCTCGGTGACCGTGCGGCGCGGGCTCTCCCAGGATTGCCCGGACACCAGGTCCTCGAAGTACAGGCGCCGGCCCAGGTGTTCGTCCAGATCGAATGGCGTGCTCATGCGTAGCGCCCTCCCGTCACGTGCACGGTTTCGCCCGTGGTGAAGCCCGCCAGACGCGACGCCAGGAAGGCCACCGTGGCGGCCACGTCGGCCGGATCCCCAAGACGGCCGACCGGCGTGTTGGTCTTGGCGCGTTCGGTCAGGTCTTCATAGTCGGGGCGCTTCTGCATGCGCGGGGTCGAGATGACGCCGGGAGCGACCGCATTGGCGGTGATGCCGAACTTGCCTGACTCCAGCGCCAGCGAACGGGTGAAGCCGATCAGCCCGGCCTTGGCGGCCGAATAATTGGTCTGCCCCGGATTGCCCAGATGGGCGCGCGAGGCAATGTTGATGACGCGGCCGAAGCGCTGCTCCATCATCAGCGGCAGCACGGCGCGCGAGCAGTGGAAGGCGCCCAGCAGCGTCACGTCCAGCACCGCGTGCCAGTCTTCCTCGGACATCTTGGTCAGATAGCGGTCGCGCGCGAAGCCCGCGTTGTTGACCAGGATGTCCACTTTCTGCCAACGCTGCGCCGCCTGCTGCACGGCGCTGCCCACCTCGTCCTTGTTGGTTACGTCGGCGCGCACGCCCAGCACCTGTCCGCCCAGGGCCGACAGTTCCTTGCAGGCCGATTCGATCGCCACTTCGTTGGCGTCGCACACCACCACATTGCAGCCTTCCTGCACGAAGCGCCTGGCCATTGCCATGCCCAAGGTGCCCGCGCCGCCCGTGATGAAAGCGGTGCAACCCTTCAGTTCCAGATCCATGATGCCATTCCATTCAAGTTTCAATGTTCCTGCCGCGCCTGGCCCGACCGGGCCCGGCGTTCAATCGACCTGCAAGCGCGCCTGTTCCACCAAGGCCTTGGCGCCCGCCCGTTCCTTGGCCCAGAACGCCGCGAAGGCTTCCGGCGTGCTGCCCACCAGCGGCGTGTAGATGCGCGCAAAGCGCTCCCGGACCTCGGGCATCTGCAAGGTTTCGCGCAACGCGCCTGAGAACTTGTCGACGATGGGCTGGGGCGTGCCGGCGGGCATGACCACGGCCTGCCAGGTCGTCACCTTGAAGCCCGGCACCCCGGATTCGGCCACCGTTGGCACGTCGGGCATGTCGGACACGCGCTGGTCGCCGCTGACCGCAAGCGCGCGCAACGCGCCTTCCTTGATGAAAGGCGCAGTGGTGGAACGGCTGTCCACCATGAAGGACAGACGCCCGGCGATCAGGTCCTGCAAGGCCGGGGCGCTGCCCTTGTAGGGCACGTGCGTCATCGGCGCGTTCAGGGCCAGCGACAGCGCGGCGCCGGCAACGTGCATGGAGCTGCCATGTCCGGCGGACCCGTAAGACAGCCCGGCGTCGGGCTTCTTCGCCGCCTGCACCAGGTCCTGCATGGTCTGGAACGGCGAAGACTTGGGTACCACCACCACCAGCGGCGAATCGGTCAATTGCGTGACCGGCACGAACGCCTTGCCCGGATCGACCTGCACACCCTTATAGAGGTAGGTGTTGATGGCCAGCGGTCCGACGTTGGCCCACAGCGCCGTGTAGCCGTCGGGGTCGGCCGTGGCCACGGCCTGGTTGGCGATATTGCCGTTGGCCCCTGGCTTGTAGATCGGCACGATGGGCTGCCCCAGCTTTTTCGACAGCTCGTCCTGCACCATCTTGAAAGCGATGTCCGAAGCGCCCCCGGGCGCGAAGCCGATGACCATGCGGATCGGCCGGTCGGGCCATTCCGCGTGCGCACCCGCCGCCAGCACGCAGGCGGCCAGGCCCGAGGCCAGTTTGACGATGAACTTCATGTTGTCTCTCCTGAGCGACACGCTAGATGGTGGTGTCGTACTTGACGTTCTTGAGCTGCGTGTTTTCGTAGATGGCTTCCAGTCCGCGCTCCTTGCCGATGCCGGACTGCTTGTAGCCGCCGAAGGGCGCGTCGAACGACGTACGCAAACCCGTGTTGATGGCCACGCTGCCTGATTGCAGGCCGCGCGCCATGCGCAGGGCGCGGCCGCCGTCGCGTGTGTACAGCACGGCGGCCAGGCCGTAGCGCGTGTCGTTGGCGATGCGCAAGGCGTCGGCCTCGTCGCGGAAGCCGATGAGGGATTGCACCGGGCCGAAGATCTCGTCCTGCGCGCTTTGCATGCGTGCATGGGAGTTCAGCAGCAGCGTTGGCGACACGAAGTAGCCCTTGGCCGTGTCGCCTTCCAGCTTCATGGTCCCGTAGTGCGCCGGCAGCGCGCCCTCTTCTTGCGCCAGCGCTACGTACTTTTCTACACGTTGCTTCTGGGCCGCGCTGACCAGCGGCCCCATCTCGGTGGCCGGGTCGGCGGGCGAGCCGATGCGCACGGCGTCCAGGCGTTGCGTCAATAGGCCCAGGAATTCCTCGCGCACGGACTCCTGCACCAGCAGACGGGTGCAGGCGATGCAGACCTGGCCGGAGTTCTTGATGATGTCGCCTGCGGCCACGGCCGCGGCCTTGTCCAGCGGCGCGTTCTCGAACACGATCAGCGGCGACTTGCCGCCCAATTCCAGCGTGACCCGCTTCACGTCCGCGGCGCCTGCCGCCAGAATGCGCGCGCCCGTCACGGTGCCGCCGGTGAACGACACCCGCGACACCAGCGGATGGGTGACCAGCCGTTCGCCCACCGTGGCGCCCGGGCCGTTGACCACGTTGACCACGCCCGGCGGAAAGCCGGCTTCCTCGAACAGGCGCGCCAGCGCCATGGTGGACAGCGGCGTCACCTCCGAGGGTTTGAGGATCACCGTATTGCCCGCGGCCAGCGCCGGACCAAGCTTGTTGACGGTAAGCGTCATCGGGTAATTCCACGGCATGATGAGCGCGCATACGCCCAGCGGCTCGCGTATCGTGAAATTGAGCACGTCGGCGTTGCCCACCGGAATGGTCTCGCCACGCAGGGCCGGAATGATGCCCGCGAAGTACTCCAGCGACGCCGGCATGCCCTTGAGCGAATCCAGCGAATGCGTGATGGGCTTGCCCACGTTCAGCGTTTCGATCCAGGCAAGCTTCTCGCGGTCGCGCTCGAACAACTCGGCCAGGCGCCGCAGCAGCTTGCCGCGCTGGGCTGGGGTGGTCTTGCGCCAATGCGTCTCGAAGGCAGTGTGCGCGGCCTGCACGGCGGCGTCGACGTCGGCGGCCGAGGCTTCATGCACATGGGCAAGCACCTGCGCCGTGGCCGGGTTGAAGGTCTCGAACGTGCGGCCTTCGGCGCCTGCGCGCCAGTTTTCCCCGATCAACAGTTCGTAGGGGTGGGAATCTATGACATCCATGCGGGCGCTCCTTACGCGGCCATTTGCAGGTATAGGGATTGGATTTCTTCGGGCGCCAAGACACGCGGATTGATGGGCATGGAGGCGCTCAGCATGGCCTGGCTGGCAAGCTGCGCGGCGTCCTGCGCCGACAGCGCCAATCCGGCAAAGCGCAGGGGAATGCCCGCCAGCCGCGCCAGCGACTCGACCGCCTCGATCAGGGCCGTGGCGTCCTGTTGTTCGTCTTCGCTGGCGGCTATGCCCAGGGCGCGTGCGGCCTCGGCGTAAGGTGTCGCGGCGGTCTGCGCCGTGTGGCGCGCCACCACGCTGAAGATCGGACCCAGCACTTCCGCATGGGCCATGTGGACTCGCGATTCCAGCGGCGTGCACATGGCATGCACCGCGTCCACCTTGCTCATGCCGATGGCGAGGCCCGCCATGTAGGCGCCCATCTGCATGTCGGCGCGTGCACGCAGGCTGTCCGGCGCGCGCAGCACGTCGGGCAGCGCCCGCATGCACAGGCGCAAGGCCTGCAAGGCCATGGCCTTGCCGACCGGGGAAGGATCGGTGTTGATCCAAGCGCCCAGCGCATGCAGCACCGCGTCGAAGCCGCCTTGCGCAGTGGGGCGCAACGGCAGGCTGAGCGTCAGATCGGGCTGCAACGCCACCAGCGACGGGCGTGCGCGCAGGGAACGGTACAGGCGCTTGCGGCCGTCGTCGCCCTGGATCAGCGCGGCCGAGCTGCTTTCGCTGCCGGTGCCCGAGGTCGTGGGTACGGCGATGAAGAGTGGATCTGTGCCTTCGACGGCGGAGTTCAGCCAGGCCTGTCCGCGCGGCGTCGGCAATTCGTCGGCTTCCAGTCCGCCAGCCAGACAGGCGTAAACCGCTTTGGCCACGTCGATGGCGCTGCCGCCGCCGACGGCCAGGATACTGGCGCAGTCCAGGTCGTGCGCCGTACCCAGCGCCGCCCGCACCTGCGCGATGGCGGGGTTAGGCACCACGCCGTCATAGACATGCCATTGCAGTCCCGGCACGGCCGCAAGCGCCGCCTCAACGGCAGGCCCCAGCGCCCCCCAGGTGCCGGCGTCGGTCACCACCAGCGGCAGGCGCAGTCGCGGGCCGGCAGCGGCGAGCGTTCTGGCCAGGGCGTCCGCGCCCCAGTGACAAACGCCCGGCCAGGCCATCACGCCCTGGGCCTGAAGCGCACAATCTTGCTGACCGCTCACATCGTCCTCCTGATCTTGCATAATTTGCTATGCGAATTTATAATTCATTTAGTGAATTGATAATAGAAAAGGAGCTTGTCCATGTCAAGAGCCTCATCCCGCACGCCTGCCAACGACGCAGCCGAAGACACCGCCGAACCCGACCGCCAGTTCGTCACCGCGCTGGCCCGCGGGCTCGACATCCTGCGTTGCTTCAGCGCCGAACGGCGCATGTTGGGCACGACGGAACTGGCGCATCTGACCGGCCTGGCCCAACCCACGGTCTGGCGGCTGTGCCATACCCTGCAAAAGACGGGATTCCTGACCGCCGTGCCCGGCAAGGACAAGCTGCAATTGGGCATCGCCGCCATCGCGCTGGGCGGCGCCGCACTGGCAGGACAGGAAGCGCTGGACGTCATACGGCCGCTGCTGCAATCCCTGGCCGATCGTTACCAGGTGGCGGTGGCGCTAGGCCGGCGCGACGGCGACAGCATCGTCTACCTGCTGCGCTGCCAAGGGAACTCGCCGCTGCTGATGAACCTGCGCGTGGGTTCGCGCATTCCGCTATTCCATAGCGCGATCGGCTGGGCCTACCTGGCCTGCTGCTCGCCCGAGGAACGCGAGACCCTGCTCCAGGAAGCCCGCGCATCCGGCAAGGCCGGCGACGCCGCGGAACAACAAGCCATCGCCGAAGCCATCGCCCTGTATGCGGAGCGCGGCTTCGTCTATCACGAGCGCCCCGCCTACCAGATCAATACGGTGGCCGCCGCCATCGAATTGCCCGCCGGCGAACGCTACGTGGTCAGCTGCGGCGGCCCCGCAGCGCTGCTGCCCCGGTCACTGATGCTCGACGAAGCCGGCCCCACGCTGCAGCGGCTGGCAGGCGAGTTGCAACCCATCCTGCTGATGGGGAGGCACGTGTGAACCAGGCTCTCGCGCCGGCCGATGCCACTGAGGTTCCGCCACGCTGGCCCACCCGCATCACCGAGCTGATGGGCATACGCTGGCCGCTGCTGTTAGGCGGCATGATGTGGCTGTCCGATGCGCGCCTGGTGGCCGCCATGGTGCGCGCGGGCGGCATGGGCTTCATGACTGCGCGCAGTTCGCGCACGGACGAGGATTTCAGGCAGGCGCTGCGCGACTGCCGCGAACTGACGGGCGGCCTGCCCTTCGGCGTCAACCTCACGCTGTCGCGCCGCGCGGCCCACAACGACGCCATGCTGACGCGGCTGCGCATCGCGCTGGAAGAAGGCGTGCGTCTCTTCGAGACGGCGGGGCTGCCGCCCACGCCGCTGCTGCCCACCCTGCGCGAGGCCGGCGCCATCGTCATCCATAAATGCGCGCACGTGCGCCACGCCGTCGCGGCGCAGAAGATGGGCGTGGACGCGGTCACCCTGGTCGGCATGGAAGAAGGCGGCCACCCAGGCAGCAATCAGCTGCCCACTTTCCTCAACGGCGCTTACGCCCTGGAACAGCTGCACATTCCGCTGGCGCTGGGCGGCGGCATCGGCCACGGCCGGCAGATCGCCGCGGCGCTGGCGCTGGGCGCCGACGCGGTGGTGATGGGCAGCGTCTTCACCCCCGCGCAGGAAACCCCGGCGCACACTGCCTACAAGCAGCGGGTGGTCGACACCAGCGAGCACGGCACCCGCGCCGTGCTCGGCAGCCTGGGCGACACCTGGCGCATCCTCGACAACGAAAACGCGCGCAAGGTCGCCGCCCTGGAGCAGGCCGGCGCAAACCGCTACGCGGACTTCGGCGAACTGATCAGCGGCGAGCGCACCCAAGCCCTCGCCTACCAGGCGGGCCAGCATGAAGAAGGCATGCTGTCCATGGGACCGGCGGTGGGCTTTGCCCGCGGCATCGAGCCCGTGGAAAGCATCGTCCGGCGGCTGCAGCAGGAATGCGTGCAGGCCAGCATGCGCTTCCGGCGCATGGTCGATTCCGCCTGAGCGCCGTCCCGCGCCAGCGGGATATTCCCTCCCTCGATCCCTGCCCCGCCCTTGCGCGCGGCAGGGATTTTTCATGCGCTGGCGCAGCCGATTTGGCCGCCGGCTGCCAGCCCGTTATTGCGGCGTCCCGACAGCCGCAGTATCATCAATTCATTAAACGAATTAATAATTCGCTGTGTGAATTATTAAACGGACCACCCAAGAGTCCGCCAAGCGCATCACAAGCGCGCTCAACCCAGAAAAACAGGAGACAGGAATGAAGTTCAGCAAGTTGGTCGCGGCAGCCCTGCTGACCGCCGGCTTCGCGACGGCGGCCACGGCCGCGGAATGGCCCGACAGGCCGATACGGGCGGTAATCGGCTTCGCGCCGGGAGGGCCTTCCGACATCGCGTTCAAGATGATGCAGGACGAGTTGAGCAAGAAGCTCGGCCAGCCCGTCATCCCGGAGTACAAGCCGGGCGCCAATGGCAATCTCTCGCTGCTGGCCGCCGCCAGCGCCCCCGCCGACGGCTACACCATCCTGTGGACCAACGCGGCCACCATCGCCGTCAACCAGTACCTGTACAAAGATCTGAAGGTCGATCCGGCCAAGGCGTTCGCGCCCGTGGCGCAACTGACGGATTCGCCGCTGGTGGTGGTGGTGCCCAAGGATTCGCCCTACCAGACCATGGCGGACCTGATCGCCGCCATCAAGGCGGACAAGCAGGCCACGCTCACCTACGGCTCGCCGGGCTACGGCAGTTCGGCGCACACCGCGGCCTCCTCGCTGGCGCTGGCGCTGAACACCAAGCTCACGCACGTGCCGTACAAGGGCAGCGCGCCCGCGCTGCAAGACCTGATCGCCGGACGGCTGACCTTCATGATCGACAGCCGCTCCAGTTCCCTGCCATACATCAAGGACGGCATGCTGCGCCCCCTGGCGGTCAGCGGCGCCACCCGCGTCAAGGATCTGCCGGACCTGCCCACCATCGCCGAGTCCGGCGTCCCGGGCTTCAAGGTCACCACCTGGCAGGCGGTGGTCGTCCCCACCGGCACGCCCAAGCCCATCATCGACAAACTGGCCCAAGCCCTGGAAGAAACCGCCGCCATGCCTATCGTGCAGGAACGGTTCGAGCGCATCGCCACACCCTTGGTCAGCAGTTCGCCCGAGGCGTTCGCCAAGTTCTGGGCGGAGCACCGCGAGGTCACCCGCGATCTCGTGGAACGCGCCAACCTGAAGCTGGAGTAAACGCATGAGCAACATCGACCTGACGCCCGAACAAGAGGAACTGCAGCACAGCATCCGCCGCTTCATGCAGGCGGAAGTGGCGCCCATCGTGGCGCAGCACGAAAAGGCGCGGACCTTTCCGTTCGACCTCATGCCCAAGCTGGCGGATCTCGGCTACCTGGGCGGCAACCTGCCGGAAGACCAGGGCGGACACGGCATCGACATGCCGACCTGGGCCATGATGATGGAAGAGCTGGGTTACCACTGGCTGTCGCTGCGCACCATCGTCAACATCACCAACGGATCCATCAAGCGTTTGGCCGCTCATGGCTCGCCGGCGCAGAAGGAGAAGTACCTCAAGCCGCTCATGGCCGGCCGCCTCAAGGCCTGCACCGGCCTGACGGAACCGAACACCGGCTCCAATATCGCCGGCATCCAGACGCGGGCCGAGCTGGTGGGCGACGAATGGGTCATCAACGGCCGCAAGCTGTGGATCACCAACGGCTGCGACGCGGACTTCGCCATGGTGGTCGCGCGCACGTTCAGCCCCACCTGCGAAGGCAAGCTGTCGACCTTCATCGTGGAACGGGCGCTTGCCAACTACGACGTGCGCAAGCTCGACACCATGGTGCTGCGCTGCACCGGCACGGCCGAACTCGGCTTCACCGACGTGCGCATCCCGAAGGAAAACCTGGTCGGCGTCGAAGGCGCGGCGCTCGCCGGCACCCTCAAAGGCCTGGACGCCGCGCGCTTGAACATCGCCATGGGCGCCGTCGGCGCCGCGCAGGCAGCCTTGGACATGTCCATCGACTATGCCAAGCAACGCGAGCAGTTCGGCCGCCCCATCGGCAGCTTCCAGCTGGTGCAGAAGCACATCGTCGACATGACGGTCCGCGTCGAAGCGGCGCGCGCCCTGGGCATGCGCGCCGCCCACGCGCTGGAAGCCGGCAAGGACGTGCGCCAAGCCTGCTCCATCGCCAAGCTCTACGCCACCGAGGCCGCCCACGAAGTGGCCAACATGGCGCTGCAAGTGCACGGCGGGCTGGGCTATTCGGAGGAGTACCCGATAGAGCGCATCTTCCGGGACACGCGCGGCGGCATGATTCCCGAAGGCACGACGGAGATCCAGACGCTGATCGCGGGGCGGGAGATCCTGGGGATGAACGCGATCAGCTAGGCAGCGGAAAAACCTAAACGCCGGCGTCGTGCTCCCAGGCACGCATCCGGGTGCGGCAATGCCGCAGCGCGCGCGTGAGATGCTTGTTCACCATGTCGGTGGATATGTCGAGCTTGCGGGCGATCTCGTCGTGAGACATGCCTTCGACCTGCCGCATCAGGAATGCGCGGCGGCACGCCGACGGCAGTTCATCCAGGGCCCGCTCCAGACGCGTCAATTGCTGACGGCGATATAGCTGCTCTTCCTGCAGCGGCGCCTCGCATCGCACGGCTTCCGCTTCGGCATCGAGCGACAGCGCCTGAATGCCGCGCCGGCTGCGGTACAGATCAGAGCAAAGATTGAGCGCAGCGCGAAACAGGAAGGCCCGCGGCTGGGCGATGACGCACTCAGCGTTGCGGTCCAGCACGCGCGCATAAGCCTCCTGGGCCACGTCGGCAGCGTCGTTCGCGTCGCCGAGCTTACGCCCTAGAAACCGCAGCAACTCTTTGTAGTACTGCTCCATTCGGACATTCCCCCGCGATGATTCCGAATAAGGCGCGACGGGTGAAATCCTGGATAATCCCACCT
Organism: Achromobacter sp. D7-1; assembly: GCF_059760445.1. NCBI lineage: Bacteria > Pseudomonadati > Pseudomonadota > Betaproteobacteria > Burkholderiales > Alcaligenaceae > Achromobacter > Achromobacter sp. D7-1. Next base: position 133,801 of record NZ_JCBAMT010000001.1, read on the forward strand.
GATTCCATGCGTTCCACCCCTCGGCGCCGCAGCGCGACCGAAGTGTAACAAATCTCATTCATATTAACTGCCATGGCCGTCCCTCCCACGACTTTCTCCGGCAACCAGGATGATCTCCTGACCGAGCAGGCCGTCGAATGGTGCGTGCGCATACACGACGAATCCTGTTCCGAACAGGATCGCGCCGCTCTGCAGGCCTGGCTCGAGGCAGATCCGCGCCATGCCCGCGAGTACGAAGCGGTGCGTGATCTGTGGTCGCTGTCCCGGGAACTGCCGGCTACCCCCGCGACCGGAGCGGCTCCCGCCCGGGCATCGCGCACGCCGCGTCCCTACACCCGCTGGGCGCTCGGCGCCTGCGCGCTAACTCTGGGTTGTTGGGCCGCGGGTTGGTGGTTCGCCCTGCTCCCCAGTGCCTATCATCGGTATGCCAGCGGCACGCAGATGACCACCGTCACGTTGGGCGACGGCAGCGAGGTCGACATGAACATCGACACCTCCATGGTGTATCGCAACTACCGCGACACCCGGCGCGTACGCCTGAGCGACGGCGAGGCCTATTTCCGCGTGTCGCACGACGCCAACCAACCTTTCGTGGTGGAAGCGGGCCGGGGCACCATCACCGTTACCGGCACCGCGTTCAATGTCTGGAAATCCGGCGATACCGTCGTCGTCACCCTGCTCGAAGGCAGCGTCGACTTGCGCACCGACACAGGCGGCAGGAAGGTAAGCATGCAAGCGCTGACGCAGGCGCGCTATACCGAACGCAACGAGCCGCAGACCCGTACCGTCAGCGGCTCGGCGTCGACAGCCTGGCGCAACGGCAAGCTGGTGCTCGACAACACCACGCTGCGGGACGCCATCATGCAGATCAATCGCTACCTGCCCGTCGAGGCGCGCTATACCTCGATCGACCCCGCCATCGCCGGTCTGCGCCTTGGCGGCACCTACGAAATACGCAATGTGGCCGAGCTGGCTCAGGCTCTGCCCAACATTCTGCCCGTCCGCTCCTTGCGGCGTCCGGACGGCAGCCTGGCCCTGGTGGGCGGCCCGGCTCCATAGCGCCCGGCTGACGCCTATTCGGCGTTGAAGTTTCATTTAGTTTCAATTTCCCGTTCCTAGTGGGGCCGCGGATTTCGTCTCAGGGATTGATAACGGTAATTATTTTCAATCCCCTTTGGACAGCCCATGCGAGCCAGATCGACCGCGTCCTCCCGCGCACCGTTTGTTCCCCTCATCCCCCGCCGTTTCCTCCTGCCGCTGTTTGGGGCATGCGCATGGCTAGGCGCCGCCTCCACGCAAGCAGCGCCCGTCGATATCGATATTCCATCCCAGAGCCTGTCACGTGCATTGCATGAGCTTGGCAATCAGGCACGGCTGCAGGTCCTGTATAGCCAGGACCTGGTCGAAGGCCTGCGCAGTCCGGGCGTACGCGGCCGCATGGAGCCAGCGGAAGCGTTGGAACGCCTGATAAACGGCCGCGGCATCCGCTATTCGATCCAGAACGACACGGTTACCCTGACCCCGCAGCCCCACACGGCCACGCTGCCGCCAGTGAATGTCGTGGGGACCTTGCCCGACGCCGAAACCTATGTGGCCACGGCCACACTGGCCGGCACCAAGACGGATACCCCGCTGATCGAGGTGCCGCAATCGATCTCGGTAGTCACTGCCGCGCAGATCCGGGAACAGAACCCGCAGACACTGGGCGACGCCGTGCGCTACATCCCCGGCATCGTGGTGCAGGAAGGCTTCAACCGCACCGATGACCCCTTCATCATTCGCGGCTTCGATGTCCGCACCAACCCAGGCGTCATGTTCCGCGACGGCCTGAAAGTGCCGCTGCCACACTACAGCGCGATGTCCGAGCCCTATGCGCTCGATCGCATTGAAGTCGTGAAAGGCCCGGCGTCGGTCCTGTATGGCCAAGCCTCGCCAGGCGGGATCGTCAACGTGGTGTCGAAGCGGCCGACCGACACGCCCTTGCACGAACTGCAACTCAGCGGCGGCTCGCACGACAACAAGCAACTGGCGGGCGACTTCGGCGGCCCTCTCGACGACGCAGGGCGGCTTACTTACCGATTGACCGGCCTGGTGCGCGACGCCGACACCATGATCGACCATATTCCGGATGATCGTCTTTACCTGGCGCCCGCGCTCACCTGGCGCATTGCGCCCGACACCTCCCTGACCTTGCTTGCGAGCTACTTGAAGAACAAGACCATCAACAACGCGGGGTATCCGCTGGAAGGGTCGGTGCTGCCCAATCCCAACGGCCGCATCGCGCGCGACCGTTTCACCGGCGAACCCGACTGGAGCAAGTGGAACCAGGAAGTGGGCAACGTGGGCTACCAATTCGCGCACCGCTTCAACGAAACATGGCAATTCAGGCAGAACCTTAACTACGCCCAATCCCGCAACCGGGTGAACCATGTGTACTGGAACACTTGGGTGCCCGGCAGCAATTTTTCGACAGCCGAACGCGGCGCCTACCGGCGCGACGACGACGCGCATGGCGTCAGCGTCGACAACCAGTTCGAAGCAAAGTGGGAGACTGGCCGTTTCAAACAGAACGTGTTGTTCGGCCTTGATTACACCGAGACTTCCTTCACGCGCAAGCAGTATGCCGGCTACAACAACCTGACGCCGATCAACTTCTTTGATCCCGTGTATGGGTCGTCCGTGGTCCTTCCGGCCGAGCCCAACACCTACACCAACGAGAAGCGCAGCCAGGTCGGCCTGTACTTGCAGGACCAGATCAAGTTCGACGACAAACTGGTGCTGGTCCTCGGCGGCCGCTACGACAGCGCCGACAGCAAGACGCTCAACAAGCTCAATGACAGCAACACACGCACTGACGACAATGCGTTTACATACCGCGTCGGCTTGCTCTACCTGGCGGAAAATGGCGTGGCTCCGTACGTCAGCTACTCCACCTCATTCCAGCCTCAGACTGGCACTACCTCGCCCGCGCGCGGCACCGCCCCTTTCGACCCCACCAAGGGAAAACAATGGGAAGCCGGCGTGAAGTATCAGCCCAGCGGCTCGAACTCCTTCATCACCGCGTCCATATTCGAACTCACGCGTACTAACGTTCCCACGACCGATCCCGACAACTCCATCTACAACGTGCAGGAAGGCGAGGTCCGGTCGCGCGGTCTTGAACTGTCCGCTACCGCCAATCTGACTCCGGGATGGAACCTGATCGCGGCCTACACCTACACGGATGCCGAAATCACCAAGAGCAACTCCAACACGCTGGGCCGCACGCCCGAGGCCGTGCCGCGCAACATGGCCTCGCTTTGGTCCGACTACACCGTGCAATCCGGCGCGCTGGCGGGTTTGAACGTTGGAGCCGGCGTGCGCTACATCGGATCCTCCTTCAACGGCGCCAACAGCGCCAAGGTGGGCGACTACACACTGTTCGACGCTGCGCTGCGCTATGACCTCGGCGCACACAGCCCTGCGCTCAAGGGCTGGATGGCCGATCTGACCGTGCGCAACCTGTTCAACAAGGACTACGTGGCTTCGTGCACGTACGCCTGCTTCTTCGGAGAAAGCCGGACTGTGCTGGGCCGGGTGACGTACAAGTGGTAGAGCCCCGACGTCACTCCAATTGAAGCCGCGACACCATCGGGCCGAATTGCGCGAACTGTCCCTTCAACAAGGTGTTCATGTCGGCTGGACTGGATCCGCTCGGTTCAGCGCCCAGCTCGGCAAGACGCTGACGAATGGCGGGCTGCTGGACGGCCTTGGCCACCGCCCCGCCGATGCGCGCCACAACGGCGTCGGGCGTCTGCGCCGGCGCAAGCAAGCCGTTCCATCCCTCGGTGTCGATGCCGGTAAAGCCCAGCTCGCTGGCGGTGGGCGTATCCGGCAAGGACGGCGAACGCTGGGGTGAGGTGACAGCCAGCGCGGTCAGGGAACCCGCGCGAATATCGCTTAGCGAAGAAGACAGCTGGTCGCCGCCCATCTGGATGCGGCCCGCCAGCATTTCGCTCTTCAAGGGCGCGGCGCCCTTGAAAGGCACGTGCGTCATGGCGGCGCCAGTCTGTTCCTGGAACCATACGCCGAACACGTGGATGTAGGAGCCGGGGCCGGTGGAGCCATAGGCGTAATGGGTGGCAGGATTTTTCTTGAGCAGCTCGGCGAACTCGCGCAGATTGCGGGCCGGCACCGAAGGCGTGGATGTGATGACCAAGGGCACGTTGGCCACCACGCTGACGCTGCGCAGATCCGCCAGGGGATCGAAGTTGAGCCGCTTCGCGCCCTGCGCCACCAGCGCCGCCAAGGGATAGGAGATATTGGCCATCAGCACCGTATAGCCGTCGGGCGCGGCCTTGGCCACGGCATCGGCGCCCAGCAGGCCGCCTACGCCCGGACGGTTCTCGACGACCACTGGCTGTCCCAGTTCCTGCGACATGGGCGTCGCGATCAGCCGCGCAATCAGGTCGGTGGTTCCGCCGGCGGCAAAGGGCACCACGATCTTCACGGGCCTCGCCGGCCAATCCGCGGCGCTCGCCAGGCCCAGGCTGGACGCCAGGCCCGCGGCCAACAGCAGCCTGGCCCAACGGCGCCGGGCGGGGTTCGTCACGGATCGGTACACCAAGCAACTTGCGATTCGCATTTCTGGAGCTCCAAGAGGGGATCGTGGGCGTGCGCCGCGGCGCCATGCATGGCGCCGGAATTTCTGGATACCTGATGAAAAACCTGGGCTGAGGGCGTCTCGTCGCGGATGCGCTTGCGCAACATGCCGATGTGTTCGATATCGACCTCGACCGTATCGCCGTCCTTCATGTAGCGCTTGGGATGATGGTGCTTGTCCGGAGAATATGTAATCAGATTAAATATATATATTCTGGTTTTCCCTCTATGATTTTCATAGACAAAACCCCTATCGTTCCTCATGACTTCCGCCTCCCCCCCGTTCCGGACTGCGGCATCGGCCCTGGCCAATGACATCCGCGCCGACATCATCACGGGCAGCCTGCCTCCCGGAGCGCGCCTGCGGATCAAGGATCTGTGCGACCGCTACGACAGCGGGGCCATCCCGTTGCGGGAGGCGCTGTCGCGCCTGGCCACCAGCGGCTTCGTGGTGGCGGAAGACCAGCGCGGCTTCCGCGTGGCGGACGTATCGGCGGAAGAACTGCTCGACATCACCGAAACCCGCATCCATATCGAATGCGAAGCGCTGCGCCGCGCCATTGCGCGCGGCAGCCTGGACTGGGAAGAGCGGCTGGCCGGCGCGCACCACCGCCTCAGCCGTCTGCCCCTGCACGCGCCGGACGGATTGGGAATGTCCGCCGAATGGGAACAAGCGCATTCCGCCTTCCATTCCGCACTGATCAACGGCAGCGACTCCAAGTCGCTCATCGCCATCGCCGAGCTGCTGCGCGACCAGACCGCGCGCTACCGCTACCTGTCGGTGCAGCGGCACGCCGGCGCCCGGAACGCCAAGGCTCCCAAAAAGGGCAAGGAACGCAACATCGCCGGCGAACACCGCGACCTGCTGGAAGCCGCGCTTGCGCGCGACGCCGGCACCGCCGTCGAACTGCTGGCCCAGCACCTGCGCCAGACCACCCAGCTGGTGCTGGCGCAGATTCCAAGCCACTAGCAGCAGACCTGATCTTCGGCGGGACGCCAGCGCCGCGCGCCCCCCGGGGAACAACCCGGCGCTCCACGTCAAAACCACAACCTACCAAAAGTAAGTTACTATTGGTAGGTTAACTATTTTGATGGAGCCGATACGCCATGCACGCACTCATTGTTGTCGCCCACCCCGATCCTGCATCGCTTACCCACGCGGTGGCACGACAGATCGCGGAAGGAATTTCCGCATCCAATTCCGAGCATTCCTTCGAAGTCGCCGACCTGGCGGCGGAGGGTTTCGATCCTAGATTCACCCAGCCAGACACGGCGCTGGCCATGGGCCGGGGCGAGCCGCTCGCGGAAGTCGCGGCCGAACATGCCCGCCTGGAACGCGCGGATGCCCTGGTCCTGGTCTACCCCGTGTACTGGTGGTCTTTCCCAGGACTGCTCAAGGGCTGGATCGACCGGGTGTTCACCCAAGGCTGGGCCTATGAAGACGCGGACGGCAAGCTGGTCAAGAAGCTGCAACACCTCAAGGTGCATCTGGTGGCGTTGGGCGGAGCCAATCAGCGCACCTATGCGCGGCACGGCTACTTCGGCGCCATGAAGACGCAGATCGACCACGGCATCTTCGGTTACTGCGGCGCCCAAGTGCTCACCTCAGACTTGCTGCTGCCCTCGGACGCCGGCTTTCCCGCCGCCCATCTCGCGACCGCCCAGGCGATCGGCGGGAAGATTTTCTCCTCGCGTGCTGTAATCCGCGAGGAGGAAGTCGAACCATGACAGCAAAAGCATCAAGCACCGCCAAAACCGCCACGCAGCGTCGCCTGTCCCGCGACGAGCGCCAGCGCCAGTTGCTGGATGTCGCCTGGAAACTGATCAGCGACGAAGGCACGGACGCGCTGACCCTGGGACGGCTGGCCGCGGATGCAGGCATCACCAAGCCGGTGGCCTATGACCACTTCGGCACGCGCAATGGCTTGCTGGTGGCGCTGTATCAAGACTTCGATGTGCGCCAGACCGCGCTCATCGACGCCGCGATCGCCGCCAGCAAACCGGCCTTGAAGGAAAAGGCCGGGGTCATTGCATCGGGCTACATCGAATGCGTCATGACCCAAGGGCGCGAGATTCCCGGCGTGCTAGCCGCGCTGGGCGGCTCGCCGGAACTGGCCGCCGTCAAGCACCAGTACCAGCAGGCTTTCATCGAAAAATGCCAGGCCATACTTGCGCCTTACGCCGGACCCGCGGGAATCCCGGCCGCCGGCATGTGGGCGATGCTTGGCGCGGCCGATGGCCTGGCGCACGCGGCCGTGGCCGGAGACATCAGCGTGGAACAGGCGCGCGACGAGTTGATGGAAACCATCGTGGCGATGGTCAAGCGCAGCAAGTAATCAGAGAACGCGGAGAAGGCACCGAAGCGAGGACTCGCCGCGCGCCCTCACCCGCGGGCGCGGCGGCATTCCGCGCCTTATTCCTCAGCGCAGCGGCATCGCCACCGGACGCAGCGGCGCCGCATCGCCACCGCGGATCTTCAGCGGTCCGCCGATGAAGGCGAATTCATAGACCTGGTCGCGCGACAGCTCGTCCAGTGCCGCGAGTTCGATGATGGGCACGCCCTTCTGCGCCAGCAGATAGGTATGCAGCGGCACATAGTCGTCCGACACTTCAGAGGGGAAGGTCTCGAAGCTGAGATTGTCCGCCCCCAGGATCATGGCGCCGCCCTCCTCGACCAGGTAGCGCGCCGCGTCCAGGCCCATGCCTGGCGGCTTGGCCATGTAGGCGGCCGGATCGTTGTACAGCTTCATGCGGCCGGTGCGGATCAGCACGATGTCGCCCTCGCGCAGTTCGGTCTTCTGGCGCGCCAGCGCGGCCTTCAGGTCCTGCCGCGTGATGCGGTACTGGTCGGGCAGCATGTCCACGCCCTTGAGCGCGGCCACGTCGATCAAGACGCCGCGCGCCACCAGCGGCGGGAATTTTTCGATGCCGGTGCGCTTCCAGCCACGGTCGCCCAGATGCTCGTCGGCACGGAAGCCGTTCCAGATCTTGCCGTGGATGCCAAAATGGTTGAGCGCGTCGATGTGCGTGCCGGTGTGGCTGTACATCGAGAACGCCGTGCCGGTGTAGCTGCGCATGGCGTTCATGTCCTGGCCCACGCCCATGGGGTCGTCGACCTCGGTGCCGCGCGGCGTGTGCGTCATCCAGAACTGGTACCGGGGATCGCCCGCGTCCTGCCAGCTGGGCATGCCCATGTAGTATTCCGTGGCCAGGTCATAGACCTTGCCGCCAGCCACGCGCGACATGACCGCGGCGCGCGATTCGGGCGTGATCAGATTGAGGCGGCCAATTTCATCGTCCGGCCCCCAGGGGCTGATGCCCACCTCCTGGCCGGACGCGGGCGCCCGGGCGGGCGCGCCATGCGCGAGGACGTTGAAGCTGAGGGCGGCGCCCAGCGCCAGGCCGAGCAGTTTGCGGGTGTAGCGGATAGTCATGATGCACCTTGTGCGTGTGGCTGCCGTCCTGCGGACGGCAAAATGAAAAGAAGAAAAATGTGGGCGATGGCCGGGTACGCGACGATCAAGCCCCGGGCAAGGCCGGGATCAATGCCTGCAATCTGTCCCGCAACTCAGCGGTCGACATGGTCCGCAGGCGGGCCCGGTGCGGGCCGGCGATCAAGGTAGGAATGGAATCGATGGCCAGCCGCGCGGCGGCCGCGCGGTCGGCCTGCACGCGCCGCAGCGCCTCTTCGCTCTGCATCAGCGCGGCGAATGCGCCGCGGTCGTGACCCAGCCCGGCAGCGATATCCAGCAGCACGGCGTTATCGCCGACGTTGCGGTGCGCGCTCAGGTGGGCGTGCTGGATCGCGTCGAACATGTCCCAGTGGCCAGCATCGCCGGCCAGCAGGTGGGCCGCCTGGCAGGCCAGCGCGCCCGCCATGCCGCTGGGATAATCGAATGGCTCGGCGCGCATGCCCTCGACGTCGATGCGAGGCTGGTCGTCATGGCGGGCGCAGGCTTCCCAATGGCCCAGGATCACCTGCTTGGCGCGCTCCATCGAGCCGAACACCTGGCACATCTGTTCGGGCGAGTCCTGCAGCACGAAGCTGCGCTGGCGCACGGCGATGCCCAGTTCGGCAGCCACCTGGCGCAGGCGGGGAGACATTACATAGCACCAGCCGCAGACCACGTCATGGAAGAAGTCCACGGTCAGCGGCGCAGCGGGTGCGTAATCGGGTGTCGAAGTCATGATGGCGTCCATCTCGTTTCAATGGACGCCAGCTTAAGGACGGGCCGGCGCGGGAGTAAGGTGTCCGCCGGCAGGACTTTATTAGCTGGCCGTCAACAATCGCCTTGCATCGCCGCCGGCAGGTGCGCCACCAGGAAATCCACGAAGGCCTTGACCTTGGGTTGCAGGTGGCGGCTGGTCGGATAGACCGCGTAGACGTGGCGCGGCGCGGCCGGCAGCTGCGGCAACACGCGCACGAGCCGGCCGCTGGCGATGGCCGGCGCGGCCAGAAACGACGGCAGCGCGCCTATGCCCAGCCCCGCTTCCAGCAGGTCCCGCAGCATCAGGCTGTTGTTGACCTGCACCTGCGCCGGTCCGGCCAACGGATCCGCCTGCTGGCCGGTTTCCTCATCCGCAACGGCGCCAGGGCTTTCGGCCAGGCTATAGCTGAGGATGTCATGCCCCCGCAGCGCCTCCATGCTGTCCGGACGGCCGCGGCTGTCCAGGTAGGACGGCGCCGCGCACAGCACCTGCGTCAGCGACGCCAGCCGGCGCGCGATCAGCGACGAATCATCCAGCTGGGCGCGCAGCCGGATCGATACGTCGAAGCCCTGCCCCACCGCGTCGACCAACCGGTCCTCCATGGCCAGGTCCAGCCGCAGGTCGGGATACTGGTGCAGAAAGCGCGCCAATAGCGGCGACAACACGCTCAGGGCGAACGAGACCGGCGCGTTCACGCGCAGCCGCCCCGAGACCAGGCGGGACTCCCGCTTGACGGATTTTTCCAGCGCATCCAGCTCGTCCAACAGCCGGCAGCATTCGGCGTAGTAAGCCGCGCCCGTGTCGGTCAGGCTCATCTTGCGGGTGGTGCGCTGGATCAGCACGGCGCCGAGGTGGGCTTCCAGCGCCCGCAGCTGCTTGCTGAGGCCGGCGGACGACATGTCCAGATTCTCGGCCGCCTTGGCGAGGCTGCCCAGTTCCACGATGCGCCGGAAGGCGCGCATGTAGTTGAAGGTGTCCATGCTTGCGGTTCAGTGTTTGCGTGCGCGGGCTTTGCGTCTGCCTTGCGCCGCTTTCAATTCCTCGTCCGACAGCGTGTGCTGGGACGAATCCATCAGCCGCTCGACGGCCAGTTCCACGAAGGCCCGCGCGCGGCGCGGCGCCGCGCGGCTGCCATAGTAGACGTACACGCCCAGATGATCGCAGACATGCTCGCACAGCACCGGCACCAGGCGGCCGGCGCGGATATGCGGAGCCGCCATGACGCCGGTCAGTTGCGCCATGACCTGGCCGGCCAGGGTGGCCTGAAGCTCCAGGTCCATGTCATTGGTGCATAGCGCCGGCGCGAGATCGTACTCCACCAGATTGCCGCCGGCACGCACCGTCCATGGCATCGGCTTGCCGGTGTTCGGATGGCGGTAGACGCTGCAACGGTGCGCCACCAGCTCGGCCAGGCTGGCCGGCGTGCCATGCCGCGCCAGGTATTGCGGCGCCGCGCAGATAACAAGCTGCAGCGGAAACAGGCGGCGCGCGATCACGCCATCCGCGGGCGGGGTGCCCGTGCGGAAACCCACGTCCACGCGATCCATCACCCAGTTGCCGATGTGGTCGTCCAGCTGCACGTCGGCTTGCACTGCGGGGTACAAGGCGCAGAACTCGTCCAGCACCGGCTGCAGCACCGGCAGAAAGGTGGATCGCGGCCCAGCAATGCGCAGCGCACCGGCGATTTCCTCGCGTGCGCTGCGCACGCCTTGCACGGCCTTCTGCAGCGCAATCAGGCCGGGCTGCGCCGCCTCCAGGAACTGCTGTCCGGCATCGGTAAGCGCCATGTTGCGCGTGGTGCGATGAAACAGCCGGGTTCCCAGAAAGTGTTCAAGCTGGGCGAGCGCCTGGCTGGCAGCCTGCGGCGAGATTCCTTGCGCGATCGCGGCCTGGCGCAAGCTGCCCAGCTCCGCCGCCTTGGCAAAGATCGTGATGGCGCGCAATTCGTTGATGGGCATGGGACAGGAGTCGCGAGGATGTCACGCCATTATCAAGTAAAACTTGCCTATTCAACAAGAGATTAGGCAGTAGTTGATTGTCGCTCCCATCGGTACAGTCCATCTCATCGCTTCCACCCGAAAGCGGCTGAAACGAAGCACCCACCCTCGAAAGGACTGCCCCATGACTACCTCTTCCTCCCAACGCGTCTGGCTCATTACCGGCGCATCGCGCGGCTTCGGCGCCCGCATCGCCCGCGCCGCCCTCGACCGCGGCGATGCCGTGGTCGCCACCGCCCGCAAGCCCGAAGCCGTGACCCAGGCGCTGGGCGCGCATCCCGCCCTGCTGCCGGTGGCGCTGGACGTAACCGACGAAACGCAGGCGCAACGCGCCGCCGCCGCTGCCCTGGAGCGCTTCGGCCGCATCGATATCCTGGTGAACAATGCCGGCTACGGCCTGCTGGGCGCCGTGGAAGAGGCCAGCGCGGATGAAGTCCGCCGCCTGTACGAAACCAACGTCTTCGGCCTGCTCAACATCACCCGCGCCGTACTGCCCGCCATGCGCCGGCAGCGCGCCGGCCGTATCGTCAACTTCTCGTCCATCGGCGCCGTGCGTGCCGCCGCAGGCTTCGGCGTGTACAGTTCGACGAAGTTCGCCGTGGAAGGCCTGTCCGAGGCGCTGCGCGCGGAACTGGGCCCCCTGGGCATCCACGTGAGCTCGGTGCAGCCCGGCTACTTCCGCACGGACTTCCTGGATTCGAGCTCGCTGGCCGTATCGCCGGCGACGATCGGCGATTACGCCGCCACCGCCGGCCGGGTGCGCGAAGCCGCGCGGGACCTCAGCCACAAGCAGCCCGGCAACCCCGAGCGCCTGGCCGACGCCATCCTCGCCCTGGCCGATGCGCCCACCCCGCCCTCGCGCTTGCCCTTGGGTACGGATACGCTGGGCGCCATTGCGCAGCGGTTGGCCGAGGTTGACCGGGAGACGGAACAGTGGCGTGGCGTTGCTACGTCCACGGATTTCTAGGCCCGATTGCACGCGTCGTCCATCGGGCCCGCCATCCTTCGGCGCCGCTGGCAAGGCCGGCGGCGCCCATGGCCGCTTACCCGGGCATATAGCCGGACAGCCCGTCCCACAACAGCTTCAAGGCCGTCACGATCAGCAAGAAATAGCAGGCCTTGTACATCTGCCGCTGATCCAGCCTCGCGTGCAGGCGCCAACCCAGCCATACGCCCGCGGGAATCGCCGGAAGACAGATCGCCATCAGGATCCAGACGCTCCCCGCCGGCTTCGCCAGCGCCAGCCAGGGCACGGCCTTGATGAGATTTCCCACCGTGAAGAACATGCTGGTGGTGCCGGCATAGACCTGCTTGCTCAGGCCCAGCGGCAGCAGATACATCGCCAGGGGCGGTCCGCCCGAATGCGCGACCATGGTGGTGATGCCGGACGCCACGCCGGCGGCCACGGCCTTGGGGCGGGAGCGCGGCCGGACCGCGACCTGGCCGCCGCGCATGAACCACAAGGCCACGAAGGCCAATGTGATAACGGCCATCACAATAGCGATTGCGCGGTGATCCAGCCCGCGGAACACCAGGTAGCCAGCCCCGATGCCGACGACCAGGCCGGGCAACAGCAAGGCGAGATCGGGCCTGGACCATGTAGATGGCCGCCAGTAGCGCAGGCCATAGAGATCCATCGCGACGAACAGGGGCGCGAGCAGGCCGCCGGCCGTCACGGGATCCATGACGAGCGAGAGCAGCGGAATGCCGATGATGGCAAAGCCGCCTCCAAACGCGCCCTTCATGAAGCAGATCAGGAAGACGCCCGCGAAGGCGACAAGGATGGTGCCGACGGTCAATTCCATGTCGTGCGTCAATCAAGGGGAAAGAAGCATCGTATGCGCGCAACTCAGTACAATCAAATTATTGTCATGGATACATTTCCTCATGCCGCAAGCGCGCTACAAGCAATTGGTGGACCGGCTGGCCGATGACATCCGCCAGGGCCGGCTGAAGCCGGGAACGGCGCTGCCCACCCACCGCCAGCTGGCGGCGAGCGAACGCATTTCGCTGGCCACCGCCACGCGCACCTATGCCGAATTACGGAACATGGGCCTGGTCGCTGGCGAAGTGGGCCGCGGCACCTATGTGCGGGAGCCGCTGCCCTCCAGCGAGGAGGTCGGGATGCATATCGCCAGCGGCGATCTCGCGGATCTCACGTTCAACTACCCGGCCTTGCCCACGCAGACCGAGCTGCTGCGAACAGCGCTGCGGCAACTGGCCTCCACCGGCGAGCTGGAGTCCGTGCTGCGCTACCAGCCGCATGGCGGCCGGTCGCACGAACGGGCCATCGTCGCGGAACATTTGCGCAGCCGGGGCCTGTCGGTAGCAGCTGATTCCGTGCTCATCGTCAATGGCGCCATCCACGGGCTCGCCACCGTGGCCATGTCCTTGCTGCAGCCCGGCGACGTAGTGGCGGTGGATGCGCTGAGCTACCCCGGCATCAAGGTGGTGGCCGAGCAATGCAGGCTGGAAATGGTTGCAATCCCCGCAGGCAGAAGCGGCCCGGACCTCGAAGCGCTGCAGGCGCTATGCCGCAAACGCAAAGTCCGGGCCTTGTACTGCATGCCCACGCTGCATAACCCACTGGGCTGGGTCATGACCCGGGCCGAACGCGAGGCCCTCATTGCCGTGGCGCGGCGCCATGGATTGCTGCTGCTGGAGGATGGCGTCTACGCCTTTCTGGAAGCCAAGGCCCCTCCTCCCCTGGCGGCGCTGGCGCCCGACATCACCGTCTACGTATCCAGCCTTTCCAAGAGCGTCGCCGCTGGCCTGCGCTTCGGCTTCGTGAGCGCGCCGGCGGCCTTCGTCCCGAAGATCAACCGCGCCATACGCGCCACCGCCTGGAACACGCCCAGCCTGGTGACGTCGCTCTGCTGCGGCTGGCTGCAGGACGGCACGGTGGCGCGGCTGGAACGGGAAAAGCGCCGCGATGCCGGCGCGCGCCAGGCCATCGCGGCCAAGGCGCTGGCCGGCTTGCAGACCGTGCGTCATCCGGCGTCCTATTTCATCTGGCTGCCCATGCCGGGCGAGGTGCGCTCGGACGCGGTCGCCATGCGGCTCAGGGAGGAAGGCGTGCTGGTCTCTACCGCGGAACCCTACGCCATCGGTAGCCAGGCCCCGCATGCCATCCGGCTGGCGCTGGGCTCGGTCACCCACGCGAAGCTGCGGCAGGCACTGGAAACCGTGGCAGCCACGGTGTTCAGCCTTGACTGCTGAAATCAGCCCCGCCTAGGCGCCGTTCGAGCGTGACGCCTCGACCAGGTTGTCGCGCAATTCGACCACCTGCTCCCTCAGCGACTTGAATTGATCGCTCGTGAGCCCGCAAGCGTCGCTCAAATTGATGCCCGCGGTCTTCTCGCGCAATTGCCGGCCTTCCCCGGTCAGGCAAATCCGCACCTGCCGTTCGTCCGCCGAATCGCGCACGCGTTCCAGATAGCCCATGCCTTCGAGCTTCTTGAGTATCGGCGTAAGGGTATTGGACTCAAGAAAGAGCTTTTCGCCCAGGCCGCTGACGGTCTGCGCGTCTTCCTCGAAGAGGGCGATCATCGTCACGTATTGCGTATAGGTCAGCCCCAGCGCGTCCAGGATCGGACGGTACACCCGGCCGAAAGCCAGGTTGGTCGAGTAAACGGCGAAGCAGAGGAATTCCGCGAGCTTTCTTTGCGACGGATCGGTGGCGGTCTTGGGCTTCTTCATCTGCACCTCGTGGATATCTGGCCTGATCAATGGCATCACTTTACATCGCATACGATGCGGTCGCAAACGATTTGATACCAATTTCCCTTCGAACACTCTTGACCTGCGCATTCTCGATCTTTACCATGCGCTTCAATCGCATACGATTTAATCGAATTCGATCAAACTTTCAACTCCCAGGAGCGCACCATGCCCACCCGAATCCAGAAAGTCCTCTTGACCGGCAAGACCCATACGACCCTCGCCCGCAACTACGCCTCCCAAGGCGGCGAGGAACGGCTCGACATCCGTCTTTCGACCCCCAACAACCCGGACCTGGTCCACGCGTTCGAGGATATCCAGCCGCATCCGACGGCGGAACAGCTTTTCGCCGGCGCCTGGTCCGCCTGCTACACCAGCGCGCTGGAAGTCATCGCCAAGCAGATGAAAGTGCAATTGCCGGCCGATCGCGCGGTGGAAGTGGAAGTGGACCTGGGCATGTCGGGCAGCGCCTACTTGCTGCAGGCCCGCTTCAACGTGTTCCTGCCCGGACTGGACCTGGCCCTCGCCGAACAGATTGCCCATTCGGCCGACGAAATTTGCCCGTACTCGAAGGCCACCCGCGGCAACATCGACGTGAGCTTGAACGTGCATGTGTCCTGAACGGGAATCGACGTGCGCAAGCTCTTGCTCGTACTCATCCTATTTGCCGGCGGGCTGGCGCACGAGCTGCGCAACCCGCTGAGCTGCCAGACCATCACGGCGCGCAAGGACATAGGCACGCGCCGGCAAAAGCGAGAGTCCTGAACCAGAGGCGGGCTCTCGCGCCCTTCCCCACTCTGCCCATAGCGGTGCATCCCCATGCTGATCATTCTTGTGGCCTTTCTCGGCGGCGTCCTCACCATCGTGAGCCCCTGCATCCTGCCCATCCTGCCTTTCGTGTTCGCACGCGGAGCGGGTTCATTCCGGACTCATGCCCTGCCCCTGCTCGCGGGCATGGCGGTCGCCTTTGCGGCAGTCGCGAGCCTCGCGGCGGTCGGCGGAGCCTGGGTCGTGACACTCAACGAAGGCGCGCGCTACGCCGCGATGGGATTGCTGGCGCTTTTCGGGTTGGCGCTGCTGCTGCCCGCCATGGGCGACTGGATGAGCAGGCCCCTGGTTGCGCTGGGCAACCGCTTGACCAGCGCGACGCCCGGCTCGGCTCGCACCGCTCCGCTGCTGTCCCTCGGGCTGGGCGTGGGCACCGGCCTGCTGTGGGCGCCGTGCGCCGGTCCCATCCTGGGGCTGCTGCTCACCAGCGCGGCGCTCAACGGGGCCAACATCCAGACCTCCTTGCTGTTGCTGTCATTCGCATCCGGCGCGGCGGTGGCGCTGGCCGCGGCGCTCTGGCTGGGGCGCGGCATGGCGACAGCCCTGCGCCGCATGCTGCCGGCGGCCCATGGTTTGCGCCGGTTGGCTGGCGCCGCCGTCTTGGTCGGCGTTGCCCTGCCGGCGCTCGGCTGGAACCCCGCGCTCCTGTCCAGCGCCTCTGCGCCGGGCGCCGCACGGCTGGAGCAGCAACTGGTCGAACAGGTCCGTCCGAGCGAACCCGCCCAAGCGGCGCCGCGCGCGAGCGGTCCGCTTGCATCGCTGCCAGACGCCCGCGGCTGGCTGAATTCAGGCCCGCTCAGCGCGACCGATCTCGACGGCAAGATCGTGCTGGTCGACTTCTGGACCTACTCCTGCATCAACTGCCTGCGCACGCTGCCCTATCTGAAGACCTGGCACGACAAGTACAAGGATGCGGGGCTGGAAGTGATAGGCGTGCATACACCCGAATTCGCTTTCGAGAAGAGTCCGGCCAATGTGCGCCGCGCGGTCGCGGATCTGGGCATCCAGTACCCGGTCGCCCAGGACAATGAGTTCAAGATATGGCGCGCGTTCCGCAATCAGTCCTGGCCCGCCTTCTATCTGCTCGATGGCCAGGGCCGCTTACGGTACACCGTCGCGGGCGAACACGACTACGCGCAGACGGAGCGCATGATCCAGCGGCTGCTTGCTGAAGCGGGCCGGACGCTTCCCGACAGCGGCGTCGCCCTGCCCCCGGCTCACGGCGTGGAAGCGCCGCCGCAGTGGTCGACGCTGCATTCGGGCGAGAGCTACCTCGGTTACGGCAAGGCCACGAGCTACGCGCCGGGCGGCACCCCGATCAGGCAGGACCGGGACGCGGCCTATGTCCCCGCCGCCGGACTGGGCGCCAACCAGTGGACGCTGGCCGGATCGTGGCGGCTGGAGCCGGAGCGCGCGGTGGTCACCGGCAACAACGGCCGCATCATCCAGCGTTTTCACGCGCGCGACCTGCATATGGTGCTGGGCCCATCCGCCGACGGCCAGCCGGTGCGCTTTCGCGTCACGCTGGATGGCCGGCCGCCGCTCGTCGATCACGGGACGGACGTCAATGAACAGGGCGAGGGAGTCATCGACCGGCAGAAACTGTATCAATTGATCCGCCAGCAGGCGCCGGACCGCGACCGGGTCTTTCAGATCGAATTCCTGGAGCCTGGCGCAGAGGCTTACGCCTTTACGTTCGGCTAGGCAGACCCACGCCGTTTCAAAATGAACGTCATCGAGGAATTCGGCGGCATCCAAAGGCTAGGCCACGCCCCCCCTGAAATTGTGTCTTTTCATTTCAATTTTAGGCGAAGAACGGAACAAAGCACGGCCATGTCTCAACAACGGGATAAACCACATTCAATGGGCGCGGAAAACCCACTCCTGAGACAGCAACCGAAGAAGTTGGAAATAATGCGAAATAAATTGCGTACCCCCCCTCCGCTAAGGTCGTTACAGCCATGACTTGAAGGAGAGCGAGCATGAAGTCCATCGGTTCCGCTGCGATTCTGTCTGCGACTATCGGCTTTTCCCTGCCCGGCGCGGCCCTGGCCCAGGTGTATGAGAACGGGAGTTCGACGGCGACTTTCAATGTGTCCCTGACCGTGCAGGCGAATTGCACGATTGCGGCCGATCCGCTGGTGTTTCCATCCACCGGCCTCTTGAGCGCGCCGGTAAACCAGGAAACGACGCTCAGGGTCACCTGCACCAATACCACTCCCTACAACGTGGGCCTGGATGCCGGGACCGCCACGGGGTCGACGATTGCAAACCGTCAGCTCGCAGGCACGGCGCCTGGCAATACCGGCACCAATGTGGGCTACCAGCTCTATCAAAACGCCGGCCGCACGACGGTGTGGGGCAATACCCAGGGTACGGACACCGTGGGCGGCACCGGCACGGGCACGGCCCAGGCGCTGACCGTCTACGGCCGGGTTCCGCCCCAGGCTGCCCCCGCGCCGGATACCTATCAATCGACGGTTACGGCCACCGTCTACTTCTAGCCCCGGATCGACATGACGATGCTTGGGATCGTTCGCCAGGCGGCGGGAGCCTGTCTCTTCGGCATGGCATTGCAGGCGCATGCCGCCAGCCTGCAGATCTCGCCGGTAATCCTGAACATGGATGGCGCGGAGCGCGCCACCAGCATGACTTTGCGCAACGAAGGCGCCGAGCCCATCTATGGCCAGGTCCGCGTCTACGCCTGGCGCCAGACCACGACCGAGGATGTGCTGCAGGAGACCGCGGCCCTGGTGGCTAGTCCGCCCATGATCCAGATCGCGCCGGGCGGCACGCAAGTCGTCCGCCTGTTGCAGCCCGAGGCCGCCAAGCGTCCGGGCGAAGCGTCGTATCGCCTGATCATCGACGAGATCGCGCCGCCCGACCCATTGCGGGCGACGGGCGTGCAGGTGCGGCTGCGTTACTCCGTGCCGGTGTTCGTGGGAGCCGCCCCGCAAATTCCGGCACAACGGCACCTGACATGGTCCCTGGTACGCGATGGCCGCGATTGGGCCTTGCGGGTCGACAATAGCGGCGCGCACCGCGCGCAGCTCAGCGATGTGGCGCTCGTCGTCAATGGCAAGCGCCACAGCTTGCGGGACGGTTTGCTTGGCTATGTCCTGGGCGGCAGCGCGCGCCAATGGCCGCTGCCCTTCCAACCCGCGATGCAGGGAGCGATCACAGTCGATGCGCGGGTCAACAGCGTTCCCGTCCAGGCGGACGTGCAAACCGACACAGGGAAGTGAAACATTGCGCGCGCACCGCACAGCTGACACTGATGCTCGCCGTCGCAGCCGTTCATTGTGGCGCGCGGGCGCAGCCCGCCCCGGCGGCGGCCATCGGGCAAGCGGCCATCGAGGTCTATCTGAACGTCAGCTTCGGCGGCCAGCCCAGCCATCAAATCGCGCGCTTCGAAGACCAGCATGGCCGCCTGTCGGCGCGCGGCGCGGACTTGCGGGGGATGGGGATCGATACCCAGGCCCTGGGCATATCGGACGAGACACGCATTCCCCTGGACCGGATTCCGGGCCTGAAGTACCGCTACGACGCGGCCGCGCAAGACGTCGATCTTGACATGCCGGTGCGCTATCGCATCCCGAATCGCATCGATGCGCGCGGCTTGAGCCCGGTTGCCGCCGCGACTGCGGATCGGGGCCTGCTCATCAATTACGATCTTTATGCCCGCACCGATCGCGAGAACCCGCTGGCAATCTGGAGCGAACAACGCTATTTCGACCAGCACGGGGTCTTCAGCAACACCGGCACGGCTTATCTGTACCGCGACCTGCGGCGCTATGTCCGCTTCGATTCCAGCTGGACCCGCTCGGATCCTGCCACGCTGACGGCCACCCAGGTAGGCGACACCATTTCCGGATCGCTGGCCTGGTCGCGCTCGATACGCATGGGCGGCCTGCAATGGCGGCGCAATTTCTCATTGCGGCCCGACCTGGTCACATTTCCCATGCCGGATTTCGCCGGCAGCGCCGTGGTGCCGTCCGCCGTCGATGTCTACATCAACAACATCCGACGCTATTCCGGCAATGTTCCCAGCGGCCCTTTCGTGGTGGACAACGTGGCCGGCATCACGGGCTACGGACAGGCCAATCTCATCACGCGCGACGCCCTGGGCAGGCCGGTGTCGCAGTCGGTTCCCATCTACATCGACACCCGGCTGCTGGCGCAAGGCATGTCCAGCTATTCGGTCGAAGCCGGCTTTCTGCGCCGCGCCTACGGCTGGCGATCGTTCGACTACAAGGACGATCCGGCGTTCAGCGGCACATGGCAATACGGCGTCTCGAACGCCCTGACCGTGGAAGCCCATGGCGAAGCCAGCGCCGGGCTGTACAACGCGGGCGCGGGCATGCTGGCGAAACTGGGCATGGCGGGCGTCATCAATGCGTCCCTGGCCGGCAGCCTGGGCCGGAACACGGGCCTGCAGGCCGGCCTGGGCTACCAGTATGTGGACGAGCGCTATTCCATCGACATACAAAGCCTGCGCGCGATCTCTGATTATGCGGACCTGGCGGGCAACGACGGCATCCCTGTGCCCCGCGCCAGCGACAGGGCGACGCTAGCCGTGCCATTGGGCGGCGGGCAAACCGTATCGCTGAGCTACATCGGCCAACGCTATCCAGGCGTCGAGGCCGCCCATATCGGATCGGTGGCCTACAGCAGCCGCCTGGGCAATCGCGCCACGCTGACCATGAGCGCCTATCAGGACTTCAATGACAGCGGCAGCCGGGGCGCATTCCTCAGCCTGGGCATCACCCTGGGCGACGTCTCGCTCAATGCCATGGCCGGACGCCAAGACGGCGGCACGTACACCAACGCCAGCGCCATCCGCAGCCCCGACTATGGCGGCGGATTCGGCTGGGGCGTGCAGGCCGGCACCTACGAGGCGGGCCGCTACGAGCAAGGCTGGGGCCGCTACCTGGGACGCTACGGCGAAATCACATTGGGCGCGCAGCGCTACGACGGACGCACCACGGGAGAACTCGACGTCAATGGCGCCCTGGTGTTCATGGACGGCGTGGCGCAGGCGTCCCGGCGCATCGACGACGGCTTCGCGCTGGTTTCCGCCGGCGAGCCTGGCCTGCCCATCCTGCACCAGAACCGGGTCATCGGCCATACCGGGTCCGACGGCCATATGGTGGTGCCGGACCTGAACAGTTATCAGACCAACACGCTGGAGCTCGACGGCCTGGACCTGCCGCCCAACGCCCAGGTGTCAGCCTATGCGCTCGACGTGGTGCCGCAGTCCCGTTCCGGCGTACTGGCGGAGTTCGGCATCACCCGGGAAGCCGCGGCCACGATCGATCTGGTGGACGGCGACGGCAAGCCGCTGCCGGTGGGCGCGCAGGTCGTGCACAGGGAAAGCGGGTCCGAAAGCGTGGTGGGCTACGGCAGCCAGACCTTCGTGCGCAATCTGGGCAAGCTCAATCATCTGGACGTGCGGGGACAGGATCTTGCCTGCACTGCGCGGTTCGCCTTCCAAGCGCCGGCAGACGGCAGCCTGCCACGTCTGGGACCGGTGGCTTGCGTGGAGCCGCAGCCATGAAACAGCTGATTGCCGCGTTGTTGCTGGCGGCCCTGTGGCTGGGGGGAAACAGCGCGCAGGCGCAAACCTGCACCGTGTCCATGGCCCCCATCACATTTCCGAACCTCAATCCGGTGCTCGGCTCGTCGGTGACGCAAACCGGCACGCTGACGGTGACCTGCACTTGGGGACTGCTCACAGGGGGCTATGCCCGGGTGTGCGTGAGCCTGGGCATAGGCAGCGGATCGACCGTGCAAGACCCGCGGCAGATGGCCAATGGCGCCAACCGCCTGCAGTACCGGCTTGCGCCGAGCTCGTCCATGAGTCCGCCGTGGGGTTCGAGCGCCAACGGCTCGACGCCCGTCGTCGTCGACCTCACCCAGCCCCTGCTGGGAAGCCAGGCCACCGTCAACCAGCCCATCACCGGGCAGATCCTGCCAGGCCAATACACGGTGCCGACGGCCAATAACGCCACCACCGCCTACTCGGAAACCTTCCCTGGCGTGGCGACCTTCAACTACGGCTTCTCCATTCTGGTCCGGCCCGCGTGCGCATCGCTGACCTCCCGCGGCAGCTACAACTTCACGGTGCGCGCCAACGTGACCAACAACTGCACCATCTCCGCCAACCCCTTGAACTTCGGCTCGATGGCGGACTTTCGCTCTGCCCGCCTGGCCAATACGACGCTGGCGGTGCGCTGCACCAACAACGATGCCTACCGGATACGCCTGAACGGCGGCCAGAACGGCACCGTGAGCCAGCGCTACCTGCGAGACACCACCGGCACGCGGCTGGTAAGGTATGACCTGCACACGTCGGCGGACCGCACGGTTCCCTGGGGCGACGGCACCGCGGGCACGGCATTCGTCACGGGCACGGGGACGGGCAACATCCAGCAGGTACAGGTCTATGGACGGGTACCCGCGCAGGCAGCGCCAGTTCCGGGGCAATACAGCGATGTGGTGACCGCCACCATCGAATTCTGATGGTCAGAACATCACCGTCCAGTGCTGCTCGCCCACGGCGCGCTGCGCGTGCCAGGGCGTTCCTTGGGAACATCGCACCGCCGGCCGGGCCGGACCCGGGCTGACCGTGCAGAGGCTGGGGACCGTGAAGCGCACCAGCATCGGCGCAAGAGGCGCGGACTCTGCCTGGTGGACCGCCAGGCCGACGCCGCCCGCCAGCAGTAGTCCCAACGCCGGGAGTAAGAACTTGGAGGCCATGAAAAGCTCCAGACCAGAGTTGAGCCACTTGCAATAACGGCCACGCGCGGCATTTCTTAATGCGCGGCTCGACCCCGCCCCATTTTTTGACCAGATCGCACAGGAGATTCCCTAGTGGTTGGACCCGCAACGACAGCATCGATTCCTTTCCCGCCCCACATCCACGCCGGCCCCCATCGGCGGCGCAGACGCGAGAGGCCCTGGTTGGCAGCCCTGCTGCTGGCGGCGATGCTGTGTTGCCTGTCCTTATCCTGGCAAGCCCAGGCCGCTGGGCTGCTGCAACCGCAAGCAACAACGGCATCCCCCACAGCCCTGACTCCGGCCGCGCTGGCCGACCTGCTGGAGAATCCCGAGGCACGCAAGGCGCTGGTGGACGAGCTGCGGACGCAGGCAGCGGGTGCGAAGCCAGCTGCTCCCCGCGCCACGGGCGCGGCCCCAGTCCCCGCCGAACCCGGCCTGCAGGAACGCATGGCCGACAACGTCCAACGCTTTCTGACTGGCCTGGCGACCGACATGGGCCAGGGCGTGGAAGACATGCGCGCGCTGGCCTCGGGCGACAGCCTGCGGATGGACGGCGACGCCGCCGGCCATGCCTTGAAGCCTCTCGCGCTGGCTGCCGCCACCGCCGTCCTCGCCTTCATCCTGCTGCGGATGATCGCCATGTACATCTACGGCCGCATCGACCGCTGGGTCGCCGAACAGCGCCATCATCCCGAAGCGCCTCCCAAGCGCGGCGCGCCGACATCCATGCGCGTGCTGTCCCGCCGCGCGGGCGCCATCGTGGGCGCGCTGGCCATCGATGCGGGCGTAGTGCTGCTCGCCGCCATGGCGGGCGGCGCCGCGGCCCTGTGGGGCACGCCCGGCCGCGGCACGCTGGACACGCTGGCGGCCGTGTTCCTGCGAGCCTTCGTGTCGGTGGAAATCGTCAAGGTGCTGATCCGCACGGTGTTCGCGGTGAAGCATCCGCACCTGCGCCTCCTGCCCATGACCGACGACAACGCCAAGTACTGGAATACCTGGCTGCTGCGCATTGCCACCGCAGCCGGCTACGGCACGTTGCTGGTCGATCCCGTGGTGTCGGCTTCACTTTCGCCCGCGCTGGGCCGTCTGGCCAACCTGCTGATCATGCTGGCGGTCTACGTCTACGCCGTGCGCGTCATCTGGCGCAACCGCCAGACGGTGCGCGGACACCTGGACCGGCGCGCCGCCAGCGCGACCACGTTCATGGGCTCGCGGCTGCACATCCTGGCGCGCGTGTGGCATGTGCTGGGCATAGGCTATTTCACCATCCTGCTGGTGGTCAGCCAGGTGGATCCGACCAACGCGCTGCCCTTCATGGCCCGCGCCACCGCGCAAACCCTGCTGGTGATCGGCGTGGGCAGCCTGCTGATCCTGCTGCTGAACACCGTACTGGCCAAGCCCATCAGGCTGCCGGACGACTTGCGCAAACGCCTGCCGCTGCTGGAGGCGCGCGTCAACGCCTATGTGCCCGCCACCTTGAAGCTGGTCGGCCTCATCATCCGCATCGTCCTGGTGCTGCTGGTCCTGGACGCGTGGCGCGCCTTCGACCTGTCGCGGTGGCTGGCCTCGGATGCCGGCGGCGCGGCTATCAAGATGACGGTGAACATCGTGATCGTGCTGCTGATCGCGGCCCTGGCCTGGACCGTGATCGCCAGCATCATCGAGCACCGCCTCAGCCAGCGCGAAGGCCGCGGCATGCCCAGCGCGCGCGAGCGCACCCTGCTGGCGCTGTTCCGCAACGCCGCGCTGATCGTCATCGTAACGATGACGCTGATGGTGCTGCTGTCGCAGATCGGCATCGACGTGGGGCCGCTGATTGCCGGCGCGGGCGTGGTCGGCCTGGCCATCGGCTTCGGCGCGCAGAAGCTGGTTCAGGACATCATCACGGGGATCTTCATCCAGCTCGAGAACGGCATGAACGAGAACGACGTGGTGCAGGTCGCGGGCGTGTTCGGCACGGTCGAGAAGATGACGATACGCTCGGTCGGCATACGCACGCTGGACGGCGGCTACCATCTGGTGCCGTTCTCGTCCGTGGACGTGGTGACTAACCACATGCGCGACTTCTCCTATCACCTGGGCGAATACACCATCGCGCATCGCGAAAGCGTGGACGACGCGATCGCGCATCTGCGCGCCGCCTTCGCCGAGTTGATGACCGACACGGTGCTGGGACCCGAGATCCTCGAAGACATCACGGTCGCCGGCGTCACCGCGGTCAACGAAAAGGGCGTGACCATCCGCATCCTGATCAAGACCACGCCGGGCATGCAGTGGGCGGTGCAGCGCGGCTACAACCGGCTCCTGAAAAAGCACTTCGACGCCGCCGGCATCGAGCTACCCTACCCGCACACCGTGGTGTACTTCGGCCAGGACAAGCGGGGCTACGCACCGCCGGCGAATGTCTTCATGCAATCCGAGCGCGCCGACGAAGGCGAGGACGCCCGCGCGGCCGGGCACACCCGACGCCCGCTGGAACCCGCGCCGCGCGGCGAGGATTCGGCCGAGGTGCTGGGCAACGAACTCGAGGCGCGCGAGGAAGGCGAAGCGCCGCGTACGTAGCGGTACGCGCGGGGCCTACTTCCCGTAGGTCGCGATCACCGTTTCCAGCGGAACATGGCCCTTGCAGAGCCCCGAGTAGGCGGGGCTTTCGCCATCTTCCAGTGCGATGGCATATTGGACTGCCGGATCGCTTTCCAGACGCTGTCGCAGCGCCGCCAGCTTGGGCCAGCGGGACTTTGCGGCGACCTCATGGAAATCCAGCCAGCGCGCCACGCCGACCAGCACCGCGTCCGCCAAGGTCGGATGGTCGCCCACCGCGAACGGCGTGTCGCCCAACATTGCCTCCAGCTTGTCGTGACGCTCGATGACGCGCTGCGCGCCCCAGTCCCGCAGCGTTTGCTGCAACGCCGGATCGGGCGGATCCATTTCCAGGGCGACCCAATGCGGGGTGAAGGCGGCGGTGAAGCCGGTGTTCAGGAAGGCCATGAACTGATGCATGCGATCGGATTCGGGCGAAAGCGGATCGAAACTGATCCTGCGTTCGTTGTCCCGGTTTTCGATCCAGCGCGCGATCGCCATGGTTTCCGTGAATACTGCTCCTCGTTCGCTGACGAATGCGGGCGTCTCGTGGCGCGCATTGATCCGCGCATAAGAAGGCAGCCGCATATCCCCAAGCATGTCCACGCGGCACAAGCGGTAGGGTTGGCCCAACCACTCCAGCGCGGCGACAAGCCCCATGGAACTTCCTAGCGGAAAGCCATAAACAAGAATGGGTTCCAAGATGATTTTCTCCGTAGATAAGGGTCACGCTGCGCAGCGGAATGAATTCTACGGATCTGATAGGCTAAGTAAATTACGCACATTTTTGTCACCATGACCCTCCCATGAAAGACCTGGTTTCGCGCTGCCCCATCGAAGAAGCCATGCAGATACTGAGCGGCAGATGGCCGACGCTGCTGATCTACTACCTCAAGGAAGGCACCAAGCGCTTCAGCGACCTGCGCCGCGACAATCCGACCATCTCGCATCGGATGCTGACGCTGGAGTTGCGCAAGCTGGAATTGGCCGGCATCGTCCGGCGCACCGATTTCGACGGTTATCCGCGGCGCGTGGAGTATGACCTCACGCCTGGCGGCAAGGCGCTCGTGCCACTGCTGGATGCGTTGGGCGATTGGTGGGATGACAATGGGGCGGCGTCCGAAGACGCCCCCTGAGCAGGCCAGTCAGCCTTAAGGCTGGACTCGCCCGCCACCCTGCTTGCCCGTGCCGATCAAATCCAGCAGCCCATCCGACAAGGTGCCCCGCCAGACCAGGTAATCGTGCCCGCCCGCCACCTCGCGGTGCGTCACCAGATAGCCCTTGGCAAGCAGCACGTCACGCAGATGCCGGTTGGTCTCCAGAATGCCCGGCTGGCCGCCGCGTCCCGATTCGAACAGCCCCGCGCCGAGGAAGAATCGCACCGGCAGCTTGCGCACCGCGACGAATTGCCGCGTCAGCCATTGGTCTTCTTCGCCCGCGGGCGACCACCAATAGGAACCGGACTGGCTGAGCACATTGCCGAACACCTCGGGGTGGCGCAGCGCGGCATAGGCCGACGCCAGACCGCCGTAGCTGGAGCCGCCGATGACGGTACGCGCGGCTGGCGCGCCGATGCCTTGTTTGCGCGCCCACGGCATCAGTTCTTTCGCGAGGAAGTCGGCAAAGTCCGGATTGGGCGGCAACTCCTGGCTGCGGGATTCGGCCGTGGGGTTGTCGATGAGCAGCGCCGCGGTCGGTGGAATGACGCCCGCCGCGATCATGTTGTCCAGGATGGTCGGCGTGGGCACGCGGCCCAGGTAGGCGCCGGCATCGAATAGCACCAGTACATGATTGTTTGCGGCACCGGGCTGCCAACCCGCGGGACGGTACAGGTGGATCTTGCGCGTGTTGCGCATGAGATCGCTGCGCAGTTCCATGGCCTCGACCGTTCCCCGTGGCACGTCCGCGTGGGCTTCGACCCAGGGCTGCGGCGGCGCTTGCGCCAGCTCCAGCATGGAATAGGTTTGAAACGCGTCGACGCCGCGCTCGGGGTAAGCCTTGGGATTGTGCGGATCGGCCTGCGCCGTGGCCAGGATCGCGCGGCGCCGCGCCATGCCGGAACCCGGGAGCTCCGGTACATCGGGCGCCAGGCGATATGACAGCCGCGTGGATCGGGGAACGACAAAGCTGGCATGCCATACATCGGAATCGCCCAGGCGCGCCAATTGCGCATGGTCCGACGACGGCCCGCCGAACAGGCGCACGTTGCGCTCGGCGCCACGCCACAGGAACGTGACGCGGTCATGTTGGACATCGGCGGCTTCGACCAGCGGCGTGCCTTGCTGAGCCACCTCTGCCCAGAAGTCTTCCGTCGTTCCGCCTGCGGCCAGCGTCGCCGCCAGCGCGGTCAGGCGCGGGCTGTCGAGTGCAGGCGCTGGCGCGCGCTGTTCGGCAAGGGGCAAACGTTCCGTCACGGCCCACCTGAACACGCCCTTGCCCTGCGCGCGCACCGTGTAAAAACCGTCCGCCGGCGCCACCAGCATCAGCGCCCCGGCCGGCTTTTCCCGGTCGCTCAGCCGACGCACGTGCTGGCCGGCGCTGTCCAACAGATCCAGGGTCACGCCGGAGTCGGCGGCCCAGGTACCAGCAAGGAATTCGCCTTTTTGCAGCGAAATCCGTTCGTCCACGTGGGCCTCGGGCGTCACGGCGCCTTGCTTGGACTGCGCCGCGGCCATGCTCGGTGTCACGACGGCCATCGAGACCGCCAGCGCCGCCGACAACATCCAATCCCGCCATTCCAATCTGTTCTTTCTACGCATATTCATCCGTTCATTTTTTCATGGCGCATTCGGCGCGATCCGCTATCCCTCGCGCGCAGCGAGCCGTCTCGGCGCCCATGCGCTGTCGGGCTCGCCCCGCCCGATCCTGCGTGCACTGGCCTTTGCCATCCAGGCAAACCCCAGCGCTGCCACCAATGCCGTCGCATCCACTGCCAGCGCCGCGGCCGACGTGTGCGCCCAAAGCCCGGTGGCGGGCAGCAGGCCGCCCACCAGCGAGGTCGCCGGTATCGCCAGCGTCAACGCTGCCGCCAGCCATAGCAGGTGTACGCCCGCTGCCGCGCCCCCGCGCAGGAAAGCCCAGGCGACGCTGGCGAAGAACGCCGCGTAGTACAGCCCCTGGAGCCAGGCATTCAGATCACCCACATGCCCGCTCAACCATTTGGACGCGACCATCATCAAGGAAATGCCGCATACGCATCCCAGACAGACGCCCACGGTCGCCGATGCCATCAACCTTGTGTCCAACCGCTGCACCGGAACCTCGCCGGTCTGCCGGTTGGCGCGCTTGCGGCGCGTTTCTATCCACAGCAGGTTGCCGCTATAGAACAGCCATGCGCCCGCCAGTCCCAGCAGGAAATAGAGCCACTGCACCTCCGCGCCCCCGAAGGAAGCCATGTGCAGCGCGAAGAAGCTGCTGACCCAGAGGTTGGGGGCGTCCTGCCCGCCCGGCAGATAATCGCGATTGAGCACCTTCCCGGTGTAAGGGTCGAGCGCCACGAAGCCGCCCCGCGCGCGCGGCGACACCGCGCTGTCGTCCTTGCCCCAGACGCGCACGATGGCGCGCGGGCCGGTGACTTGCTGATACTGCAACGTTTCGGGCTCGAAGCCCGGCGCCAAGCCGCGCGCCTGGGCCAGCAATTCCCGGGGCGTCAGCATGTCTGCGGGATTCCTGGCCTCGCCACCTGGCGTGTTGCCGCCGGCGCGCTGGAAGACTGCCCCCAACTTGCCTTCGTACATCAACTTGTCCTGCAGATCGTAGATGCCGTCATGAAACGCGAACACCACGGAGCTGAGCGCCATGATGATGTGAAATGGCAGCGAAACGATGCCCACCACGTTGTGCGCGTCCAGCCACATGCGCTTCAGGTTCTTGCCGACCCGCAGGGCGAAGAAGTCTTTGACCAGCGACGGCAGCAGCACGATCACGCCCGACACCAGGGCGATTGCATAGAGCGATGCGACCACGCCCATGAACCAGCGGTTGGGGTCGCTGTCCACGGGCAACCCCACTACGCGGTGGAGCACGTCGATGAACGACATCAGCCCGCTGGGCGAGGACTCCTCCAACCGCAGTTCGCCGCCCGAATCCAGATAGGCCGAGTAATGGCGGAGCGACGACTCATCATGGTCGCCGGCCTGCCCGTCACGCACTTCCCAAGCCATGCGCGCCGGCACGTGCTCGGCATCCTGAAGATGGATGCTGAATCCCTTGGCCACGTCCGGCCGCGCCGCAAGCGTTCTGGCGATGAGGCCTGGCGTCTCGTCCAGCGGCACGGGCGCGACGGCTGCGGGCGGCGTTGCCCAACGGGTCAGGGGCTCCTTGAACACCGTCAGCGCGCCGGCATAGAAGGCAATGAAGAGCGCCATGCCTGTCAGGATGCCCGTCCAGGTATGGACCGATTTGTAGATGCGTATGTAGTCGGCTCTCATGGTCGCAGGCCCTCCTCAGATCGCCTTGGCAAGATACAGCCCGCCATAGAGCAGCACGCAGGCGCCGCCCAGCCAGATCCAGGCGCGCAGGCCGCTGGCGAAAAAGTAGACCGTGCTCGCAATGCCGAGCCAGACCGGAGGCACCAGCCACATGGCCAGCTGCGAGCGCGTTGCCAAAGGAATGCCGCCAGTCAATGCGGCAAGCGCCGCGCTTGCGCCGATGGCCAGCGCGAAGCCGAGCAACGCGCCTGCCAGGCTCTTGGATATCCAGTCGCGCCGGATCGGCGCGGGTTTAGCGGGCTTCATGCGTATCGCTTCGGCGCAAGCCTGCCAGCACGCCCAGATAGGGGATCAGGCTGAAGAACAGCATCAGGGCCGTACAGAACACGAACACAGCCGCAACGGCAGAGAATGCGCGCAGGCAGCCCCAGCCGCCCAGCGTCAGCAGCAGAAGGCCCGTGGCGCGGGCGGGCAGAACCGGCCAGGGATCTACGCCCCAACGCTGGTTCGGCGAAGCGCGATAGATGCAGAAGCAGCCCACGAACAGGCTTGCCAGGCTGAGGAGTATTAGGACTTCCATGGTCATCCCTGGATGCAAGGTCCGCTACCTGACCGCCAATTCCTGTTCCGGACCGGCTGTCCGGAACAGGAGTCGGCGTTCAGAAACTGATGCTGGCGGAGGCGGTAACGGTGCGCGCCGGTCCCAGCGTCACGATAGGCGTCGTGTCGCTGAAACTGCCGGCGTAATAGTGCTTGTCGAACACGTTGTTGACGTTCAGGCGCAGCACCACGTCCCGGCCGTTGATCTGCGTGGCGTAGCGGGCGCCCAGGTCCAATTGGCCCCAGCCCGGAATCTGCAGCTTGTTGGCCGCGTCGGCGTATTGGCTCGACGTAGCCTGCACGCGCCCGCTCAGCGTCAGGCCGGGCACCCACGGCGTGTCCCATTCCAGTCCAGTGTTGGCCTGCCACCGCGGCGCGCCCACCGCGGTGTTGCCGTCATAGCGACCATAGGAAGTCTTGACCTGCGTGCCCTGCGTATAAGTGACGCCGCCCAGCACGCGCACACCTGGAGCCAACTCGCCGAAGGTATTCCATTCCACGCCGCGGACGCGCTTCTCGCCGCCGTCCGCGTACGTCGGCTTGGACGTAGAGCCTTCCGTGACCAGCATGGGCTTGTCGATCTGGAAGAACGCCAAGGTATTGGTAAAGGTGCCAGCGTTCCACTTGACGCCCAGCTCCTGCTGCTTGGTCTTGTAGGGCGCGAACACCTGCCCATAGTTGCTGGCCGTGGTGTCCGTGACGCTATCGCCCTTGCTCAGGCCCTGCACGTAGTTGGCGTACAGCGAAACGTCCGGTCCCCAGGGCTTGACGACGATGGCGAAAGCGGGCGTCACGGCATCCTCGTCGTAGCGCGCGGTCGTCTTGCCCGTCTTGTCGAAATTCGTGGTCTTCACGCGCTGGTTGCGCAGGCCGCCAGTCAGGAGCAGCTTGTCGTCGAAGAAGGACATGGTGTCCACCAGCGCCAGGCTGGACAGCGTGTTCTCGGCGGTCTTGGGTGCGCTGCCGGGTACCGCCGGCATGACCGGTGTGATCGGGTCATAGATATTGGACTTGAAAGTCGATGCCGGCCCGGTGGCCGATCCGTCCTCCAGCTTCAGCAGGGAAGCCTGGAGCACCAATTCGTGTCGCACGCTGCCCGTGTTGAAACGCGAACGCAGACCAGCATCGGCAGAGGTGGCGTCCGTGTAGGCGCGCTGCCCGATGATCGAACCGGTGAAATTGCCATTGGCGTCGATCTGCCGCGCATGGGTGCCGTTGATCAGGCCCGATTGATGACTGTCGCGCCGGCCCACGCCGGCGAATGCCGACACGCTGTCATTGAAGCGGTACTCGGCGCGCGCCATGACGGCGTTGCTCTGGATGCTGCCGTAGCCCGTGCTGAACTGGTTGATACGGGGATCGGGCGCGTCGGGCACGACGGAGCCACCGAACCAGAACATGGCGGGCGTGCCACCCGAGAACGACTCTTGGCTGTGATAAGCGTCTATCGACGCGCTGAAGGCGCTGCTGCGATAGTCCAACCCTGCGGACAGGAACTCGCGCTTTCTGGATTGGCCGTCCAGCGTGGTGGCGCCATCGCTGAAAGAACCATTGACGCGCGCGCCCCATTCATTGGCCGAACCGAAGCGGCGGCCGGCATCGATGGTCGTGCCCAGTTGGCCGTCGGCCTGCCAGTTCACGCCGAAGGTGGCATTGGGGGTGTCTTCCGCGCGCTTGGGCACCAGGTTGATCGTGCCGCCCACGGCGCCGCTGGGCGCCATGCCGCTGAACAAGGCGTTCGGGCCTTTCAACACCTCCACCCGCTCGACGAATTCCAACGGCGTGCGGCCCATGGGCGCCAGGCCATACATGCCATTGATCGCCACATCGTTCTGGTTGACGTCGAAGCCCCGGATCCGGAAGTTCTCGTAGGCATGTCCGCTCGACGTCGTGAACCGCACCGAAGGGTCGTTCGCCATGACGTCGGCAAGCGTGCGCGCCTGCTGGTTCTGGATCAGCTCGGAGGTATAGCTGGTGACGTTGAAGGGCGTATCCATCACGTCCTGGTTGCCCATCAAACCCAGACGCGCGCCCTGTGCCACCTGCCCTCCGGCGTAAGGCGCAGGTAAATCCTCATCCGACACCGACCCTGCAGTCACGGTGACGGGCTGCAGCGTCGTGGTTTGCGCGGCGGTCTGGGCACTGGCGCCAGCGGGAAGCATCAAGGACAGCGCAACGGCCGGGCTGAAGCATTGGGCGCACAGCGCGATTGTCAACGGAGTTTTCTTGGACACAATTCATCATTCCGATATTTAAATGCGAATGCTTATCAGATGAATTATATATTTGGAAAAAACTCAATGGACCAGAAATCTGTAGGTACGGTTCCGCAATCCGGTCGAATTTTCAGCGCAACTCGATAAAAATCAATGACTTATATTTTTTTGATTGACTTCCTGCGTGGGCGGCCGATCCGTTTGCGACCCGGTAATCCTTGCTGAACAGGTTCTCGACATTGGCGCGCAACACCTGCGCACGGTCAGGAACCCGGGCCCCAGTCCAGCATTGATGAAAGTGCAGCCGCCTCTGCGCGGCAAAAGTCCAGGAAATCCGCCACTGGCCCAGACAGCCGCACGTCGGGGTTCCTGAGTATTTCAAGCGATATGTTCAACGGCATGCCCTCCGTTTCCAGCGTAGCCAGGGCGTTTCGATGCAGGGCGGGCTGCACGGCGTGGCGCGGCAAAAATGCCAGCAGGTCGCTGCTCTGGACGATAGCTATTACTGCCTGGACCGAACCTAATCCGAGCGCAATATGCAAGGCACCGACGCCACTCTCGAATCTCCGCCGTACCGCGTCCTGGGCGGTTGCCGACGTCACCAGCCACGCCCATTGGGCTTGGTGGCGCATCATGTCCAGCGATATCGGCCCCACGCCCTGCGCCAAGGGATGCTGCGGCCGCGCGACGACCAGCCACGGTTCTTCCATCCAGCGACGGGCAAGCAATCCCGCCGTCCCGTCGACACCATGCATGAAGCCGATGTCCAGCTCGTTCTCCCGCAAACCGGCACAAATGGCTGCGGAGCTGAGAACCCGCAGCCGTATGGGTACGCCGGGATGTGTTTGGGCCCAGCGGACCAACAGCGGCGGCAGCAGGCAGGAGGCAGTCGCCTCTGCCGCGCCTATGCGTATCACGGTCCGCCTGCCAGCAGCCGTTCCAGCACGGATTCGCACATCCCGAGCTGGCTGCGCAGGATGTACTCATCCGCCGTGTGGGCCTGAGCGATGTCGCCTGGCCCGCAAACCAAGGCCGGAATGCCGGCTTGCTGGTAGAGCCCGCCTTCCGTTGTGTAGGCCACGTGCCCGCCGGCCTGAGCCCCCGCCCGGAACAGGGCCTCCACCAGCATGTCGGTATCCGCCCGAGGCACCAATGCGGGCACCGATGTCCGCCGCATCAGCAGCACCTGCGATTCCGAGACCCTTTGCCGCATCGTCCCCTCAAGCTCCCGGGCGCGCTGATGGATGGGCTCCAATACGGCGTCGGGATCGACGCCTGGCAGGAACCGCAGGTCAAAGTCGAACTCTGCCTCCTCCGGGATCACATTCGACGCATGTCCGGAATGCACGCGGCAGACCGCCATCGTCGAGAACGGCACATAAAAGCCCTCGTCACGCGTTGCAGACTGCAATGCCTCAGCCTGCGCCGCGACTTCTGCCGCCAGGAAGCAAGCCGTCTGCGCGGCATTCACGCCCAGGCCGCTCAGTGACGAGTGCTCTGCCCTGCCCCGGATATTGCAGCGCCAGGAATGGCGGCCCTTGTGCGCACGCACCACCTCCATCCGGGTCGGCTCGCCGACGATGCACGCGGACGGCTGAATGCCGTGCTGCCGCAGGTCAGCCAGCAACCCTCGCACGCCTACACAGCCGATCTCTTCGTCATAGGTCAGCGCGATATGCACGGGCTGGGCCAGCCTGCCGCTGCCCAGGCGCCCCACGGTCGCCAGCACACAGGCGAGGAAGCCCTTCATGTCGCACGTGCCGCGGCCGTAGAGCCGCTCGCCTTCGTCGGTCAGGCGAAACGGATCCCGAGTCCAATCCTGCCCCGCCACCGGCACGACATCCGTATGGCCGGAAAGCAGGATTCCGCCCGCGCCGCCTCCAAGGCTGGCGAACAGGTTGGCGCGTTTGCGGTCCTCGCTGTATGTGTAGCGCACCGCGAAACCGATCTTGCGCAGGAATGATTCCGTCTGCGCCAGCAACTCAAGGTTGGAGTTGCTGCCGGATACGGTGGGCCAGGCGATCAACGATTCCAGCCAGGCTAGCGCTTCGCTGGAACAATCAAGAGATTGATCAGTCAATTGGCCTCCAGGGAAATGTTGCCGGCTTTGGCCACACGACGCCATTTGTCCAGTTCGGACTGGATATCGGCCATGAACGCCTCCGGCATGCCGCCTTGAGGCACCGCGCCCAACTGCGTGATGCGGCTGGCCACCTCCGGATTCTTCAGCGCGGCGGCGGCCGCCTCGCTGACACGTTGCACAAATGCCGCGGGCGTTCCTGCGGGCGCAACCAGGCCGAACCAGGCAGGGTCATTGAGTGCCTGCACACCGACCTGCGCAAACGTGGGAACGTCCGGCAGCTGCTCCACCCTGCCGGGCCAGGCTACGCCCAGCGCGCGCAAGCGCTTGCCCTGGATATGCGGCAATGACGCGGGCAGGTTGTCGCACAGCACGTCCACGTGGCCCGCGATGGCGTCCTGCAACGCCGGGCCGGCCCCGCGGTACGGAATGTGCCGCATGGGCGCGCCCGTGGCCTGGGCAAGCAATTCACCCATCATGTGCCCCAGCGAGCCCACTCCCGGCGACCCGTAGGTGATGTCGCCGCCGCGCTGTTTGGCCAGCTCGATGAACTCTGCCATGTCCTGCGCTGGCAGGCCCGGATTGATGGAGATCACATTGGGCACCCGAGCCAGGTTGGAGATGGGCGCGAAATCCTTCAACGGGTCGTACGGCGGCTTTGCCAGCACCGCAGGCTGTATCGCATGCGTGCTCACGGTCGCCACCCCCAGCGTAAGCCCGTCGGCGGGCGCGCGCGCCACATAGCCCGCGCCGATCGCGCCGCCAGCGCCGGCCCGGTTCTCCACGATTACCGTCATGCCCAGCCGTTCCGACATGGCCGGCGCAACAATGCGTGGAATCAGATCTCCAGAGCCTCCTGGCGCGAACGGCACCACGATCCTGACGATGCGGTCCTGGGCCCGCGCCACCACGGGCGCCGCGACCATCGATACAGCACATACCCTGAGAAAACAGCGTCGCTTCATTAGGCATTCCCCTTGGTTTTTTTGAAGCTGGAAGTACTCTCCTGCCTGGTTGCTGCAATCCGTCCTTCGCGTGCCTCAGATCCGGTTGTCGTACGCCTTGCGCGGGATGCGGCAGGAGATGATCGAATACGTCTTTGCCGCCAGGGCCTCGCGTATCGCTCGCGCCAGGCCCGCGCGGTCCTGCACGTCGAAGCCCAGGCCACCCATGCTCCTGGCCACGGCCGCAAAGTCCGTCCCGGGGAAATCCACCCCCAAGTTTGGCTGCCCGGTGCCGCGCTGCTTGATCTCGATCAGGGACAGGGACTCGTCCGCGAACACGAAGACAATGACTGGAGTCTTGGCGTCCCGGGCGGTCGCCAATTCGCCCAGTGTCATCTCCAGGCAGGCATCGCCCGTGAAGACCGCCACGGGGCGTTCGGGTTCCGCCAGCTTGGCGCCTATGCCCAGGGGCAAGGAGCAACCCATGGTGCAAAGACCCGACGACTGCATCAAGGTGCGCGGCTCGTAGCACTGCCAGGTCTGGGACAGCAGGATGCGGTGCGCGCCGCTGTCGACCGACGCCACGGTATTGGCCGGCATTTCCGCGCGCGCGACATCCACGATGGCGCCGGGGCCCCATTCTTCGTCGACGCGGTAGATGCTCGCCAGCGCACGCTTGATGGCCCTGACCTCGTCGTCCTGCCATTCCGATGCGGTGCGCAAGCCGTCGGCCAACACCTCCACCCCGCATTTGATGTCGCCCACGAAGCTGATCGCCGACTGGTGCATGTAATGCGTATTGCGGTTCGAGGACAGCTCGATCACGTGCGCGCCGTCTTCCCAGATGTTGCGCCAGCCCACCCGCATTTCGATCGGGTCATAGCCCAGCAACAGCACCACATCCGCCTCTTTGATCAGCGGCAGCACGATGCTGTCGGCCTTCGGCGAAAGGCCCATGCCGCCCACGGCCATATCGTCACGCTCGTCGATGATGCCCTTGGCCTTGTACGTGGTGATCAGCGGGATCCGGTGCTTCTGCACCAGAGCGCGGACCTGCTCCTCCGCGCGATGATGCAGGGCCTCCACACCGGCAATGATGACGGGGCGCTTGGCATTGCCCAACCACGACCGTGCCAATTCGAGCTGCTCGGTATGCGCGGGAACGGCCGGGGCCGGCTGGACGCGCCGGGCGCCCCTGGCCACAGCGACCTCGGCGATGGCCACGCTGATCGGCACGTCGACATGAACCGGTCCGGGGGGATCGTCCATTGCTATGGCCAATGCCTTGTCCATGATGGCCTCTGCATTGCCCGGCGTCATGCGCAACGAGGCCTTGGTGATCGGCCGCATCAGGGCGGCATGGTCGAACACCTGATGGGTATAGGTGGCGGCTTCGTCCTCGTCGACGCAGCCGGTCAGGAAGATCATGGGCACGCGGTCCTGCAGCGCATTGGCCACCACGTTCACCGCATTGGCCACGCCGGGCCCCAAGGTGGCGACCAGCACGCCCGGCGCGCCAGTGCGGTGGAACACTCCCTCCGCCATGAAGCCGCCGGAGTTCTCATGCTTGACCAGAGTGAATTTGACCCCCGCTTCGTCCAGTCCACGCATGACGGACAGGACCTCGCCGCCAGGAATCCCGAATGCGTGGCGGCACCCTGCCTCGTACAGGCGTTTACCGATGATCTGCGAAACCGTGGACATGCAACATTCCCCTTTAGGAAGGCTTTGATACGAGTGTTTAAAAAATGGCGGCGGCAAACGCCGTGGCTATTGAAGATTGCCCAGGGAGGCGGCCATGCGGGCGGCTGCGATCTGCAGGTTTTGATCGGAAGTCGCGTACGAAAGGCGCATGAATCCCGGCATGCCGAAACCCGAACCCGGCACGGCAGCCACGCCCGCGCCCAGCAGGTATGACGCCAGCGCAACGTCATCCTCCAGACGTAGGCCGGCAGGCGTCTTGCGACCGATGAAACCGCGTACGTCGGGAAACAGGTAAAACGCGCCTTCCGGCCGCGGCGTCGCCAGGCCATCGATTTGCGCGAACTGCGCCAGCAGGTAATCGCGGCGTTGCTGGAAGATGCCGCAGCGGCGGCGCACCTCGTCCTGCGGACCCGCGAGCGCGGCGACTGCGGCCGCCTGCGACACCGAGGACGTGTGCGAGTTGATCTGCATCTGCACTTTCGTCATGGCATCGATCAAGAACCTGGGGCCACAGGCGTAGCCCACCCGCCAGCCCGTCATCGAGTAGGCCTTGGATACGCCGTTGACGGTCAGGATCCGATGCGCCAGATCCGGCGCGATCTGCGCGAACGTGACGAACTTCCTGCCGTCATAGAGTATGTGTTCATAGATGTCGTCGACCATGATCAGGAAATCCTGATTGCGGCTGGACCGGATGACGGCGGCGAACTGCTCCAGCTGCTGTTGCGTGTAAGCGGTGCCACTGGGGTTGCTGGGCGAGTTCAGGACCAGCCATTTGGTCTTCGGCGTGATGGCAGCCTCGAGCACCTGCGGATGCAGCGCATAGGCCTCATCCGGCGTCGTCGCCAAGGGGCGCAGCACGCCGCCATTCATCGACACGATATCGCTGTAAGACGCCCAATACGGGGCCGGGATCATCACCTCGTCCCCGGGCGACAAAGTGGCCAGGAAGGCCTGATAGATCACCTGCTTGCCGCCACAACCCACATTGATCTGCGCCAGCGTGCATTCAATGCCGTTGTCCCTGCGGAACTTCTCGGCGATCGCCTCGCGCAACAACGGGGTCCCGTTGATCGGCGTGTAACGCGTCTGGCCGTCAGCGATAGCGCGCGCCGCAGCCTCGCAGATATGGGCAGGCGTCGGGAAATCGGGTTCGCCCAGCGTCATGTCGATGACGCTGCGGCCCTGTTGAATGGCTTGGCGGGTCTGCTCTGCCATGACCTGGATGGGTGAGGAACGCAGAGTGGAAACGAGTGGCGAGAGCATGGACTTTTTCCGGTGGCAACGGGAATAAGTCTAGAATTCAAAGAATTCAACAACAATTGAATTTGAATTCAATATGACATCTCCGCTTGGACCCAATGCGCCAACCTTGCGTCAACTGGAGCTATTCCTGTCGCTCGCTGCGTCGGACGGCATCGCCAGCGGCGGCTCCAAGATAGGCATGACGCCGTCCACCACCAGCCACGTACTGCGTGCGCTCGAAACCACGCTGGGCACAGACCTGATTGATCGCAATGCTCCGCAGCTGGAACTCACCCATGCCGGGCAGCAGATACTGCCTCATGTGCGCGACCTGTTTGCCGCGATGCATCTCATCCAGGCAACGGCGGGCGCAAGCGCGGGCCTCAACAGCGGGATGCTTCGGTTGGGATCGTTTGGCCTGAGTTCCTCGTTGCAGCTACTTCCGCCGCTGCTGCAACGCTTCCGGCAGCTCTACCCCGGAATCGATGTACGGGTCTTCGAGAAAGCCGATGGCGAGATCGAACAGGACTTGATCGAGCGCCGGCTGGAGATCGGCGTCGTCACCCTGCCGAAAAGCAATTTCGACACCCTCCCATTGGCCGAGGACGAATTGGTTGCCGTGCTGCCGGAAGGACATGCGCTCGCTGCGGAGGCAGCCATCGACATCCGCCACCTGGGCCGCTATCCCTTGATCCTGACTCACGCCGGATCACAGAGCCTGGTCGCCAAAATGTTCGCGCGATCCGACACCACGCCGAAGATTTCACACGAACTGACCCAGATGCTGTCGATCCTGGCGTTCGTGCAGAAGGGCGAAGGAATATCGGTAGTGGCATCGCTGGCATTGCCGGACGCCTATCCCGGCGTGGTCTACCGGCCTTTGCTGCCCAAGACGGCACGGCGCGTCGGACTGGCATGCCTGAACGAGAACCGCCTGTCTCCCGCGGCAGCAGCGTTCTGGAAACAGGCCAAGACCAGCCAGAAGAAGAAATAGCCCACGACGCGGCACGCGCGGTCATGCAGGCGGCAGACAGCGCAACAGCGTCCGCGCCGGTAAACTGCGCCGTTATCTCGGCGCCTGCGGGCTGCCCGAACTTGTACACAACCTGGAGCGCTACACACGATGATCCGTCATCTGGTCTTTGCAGCATCGTTGGCCATGGCAGGCAGCGCCGCGGCTGCCCCCTCTTTCAACTGCGCCAAAGCCACGTCTCCGGTCGAAAAAGCCATTTGCGCCCACCCGGCGCTGGCTGACCAGGACGCGGCCATCGCGCAGCAGTACAAGGCTGTGCGTGCCAAGCTCGACGCCGAGGCGGTCAAATCGCTGACCTCCGATCAACGTTATTTCCTGAGCGTGCGGGACAACATCTATGCCGAGCCCTTTACGGGAAGCACTCCGGTCAAAGAGATCGGCACCAGCATGCGCTACCGCCTGGATTTTCTGAAGGCCATCAATCCCCAGCCGGCTGCCGGCTTTGTCGGCAAGTGGAAGAACCTCGAAGGTGAAATTGAAATCACCCGAACCGCCGACGGCCAATTGTTCGTGGCGGCCAACTCGGCCCAGCCCTACAACGGCCGCTGGGTCTGCGATCTGAGCGGCAAGGCGGTCGCCTCCGGCGACAGCCTGATCGTCAGCTATCAGGACGGGCCGCCCTGGACCCTGGATCTGACGCGCCGCGGCGCCGTGCTGATGGTGCGTGAAACGCCGCCCGCCGGTGTGGCAAACGACGGCTTCGGCCCGCCGTTCTGCGGCATGAATGGCAGCCTGGAGGGGGCTTGGTTCGCGGTGCGCTGAGCAGAGGGGTATTGGGCATGTTGAATGGACTTCGTTCCGCTCAATAGAAAGCGGCGTGGTCCCATCACTCCACGCTCAACAGCCGCAGCTCTCACGCGTGGTTGATCAATGCAGCCGCGTCGAAAAGATTCGCTAAATAAGTAAGGGCTTCGGAAATGTCGGTCTCTATCAATTGCCGCGCCTTGCCACCGTCTCGCTTGCGCAAAGCATCGCATAGCTCATATCGCCATCCTGCGCGCACTTGTTGCACCATGCGGATGAAATCTGGATGCAACAGCCGGATGTAAGGACCGGTCTGCAGCCACAGCATTTCGATGTGCCGCACGAGTACGGGCATTTCGCTAGCCCGGTAAAGAGCGACCTGAAACTCGGCCACCTTTTGCGTGTCCTTTGCGATATCGCCCGAATGACGGGCGGCCTCAACCTCGCCTGCCAACCGCTCCAGCACCTTGATGTCCGCAGCCGTCGCGTTCGCAGCGGCGCGTTCAGCAGCCAGGCCTTCCAACGAAAGGCGGATGTCCCGTAACTCCAGCACCCGTGCCTTCGACAATATGGGCACACGCACGGAGCGGCTGTGCTCCTGCGTCAGCACGCCTTCCGCAATGAGGCGATGCAGCGCCTCTCGAACCGGGGTCAGACTGACCTCGAATTCCGACGCGAGTTGCCGCAGCAGCAGTTTTTCCCCGGGCGCGAAACGCCCGCAGATCAGAGACCCACGAATGCCTTGATAGACGCTCTCGCGCATAGCTGTTTCTGGGGTTGCTTCGGACATGACACGCTGCATGACGGAGTTGAATGTGACATAAAACAGGGCCAATTCTCCCAGAATTTCGCACGGCGCACTCCAGCGTCCTTGCCTAGCTACTTGGCAAGGGAATTCCCTAGCGTTATTTTGTGATCACATTATTTTCCATAAGTGATATATTTCTGGAACAAAATCGACACTCCGGGGATTCGACATGGCCAACACCACGTCCCAGAATTGCAGCATTGATGCCAGCCC
This sequence comes from Achromobacter sp. D7-1, assembly GCF_059760445.1. Classification (NCBI taxonomy): domain Bacteria; kingdom Pseudomonadati; phylum Pseudomonadota; class Betaproteobacteria; order Burkholderiales; family Alcaligenaceae; genus Achromobacter; species Achromobacter sp. D7-1. Next base: position 174,573 of record NZ_JCBAMT010000001.1, read on the forward strand.
ACGCGCGCACATAGCCCTCGCCGCCTTCCTTGCCCTCTCGAGCCTGGGGACAGCCGCCGCGGCGGCAGACTTTCCCAAGAACGAAATTCACCTCGTTGTAAATTACGGCCCCGGCGGTAGCACCGATGTGGCTGCGCGCGTTCTGGCCAAGGGCATGGAAGCGAGATTGGGCCGGCCCGTGGTGGTCGAAAACAAGCCCGGTGCGCTCGGGACGCTCGGCCCAAGCTATGTCGCGCGCCAAGCGCCGGACGGCTATACCGTCGGCGTGGTCACTTATTCCACACAGGCCATCCTGCCGCACCTGATGAAGCTCCCCTATGGAGATCAGGATTTCGCCTTCGTGGCTGGCGTGGGGCGATACCGTTACGGCATCGTGGTGCGCACCGATTCGCCCTACCTCACCCTGCAAGACTTGCTGAACGCCGCCAAGAAGGGAGATGGCGTTTTTCTCGGCTCACCCAGCGCCGCAGTCAACCTCGCGGTGCTCGAGCTAAGTCGCCAGACCGGGGGCAAGTTCGAACAAGTCCTGTACAAGTCCGGCACCGAGACTGTCAACGCCCTCCTGGGCAAGCAAATAGACGTCACCGTCGCGAACCCCTCCGACGTTCTACCGCACATGCAGGCCGGCAAACTGCGAATGATTGCGTCAGTGGGGCCGATGCGTTGGCCCGAGTACCCAGACGTACCAACGCTTCGGGAGAGCGGCTGGCCAGTGCAGATCGACTCGTCGATCGGGCTTGCGGCACCACTCGGCACGCCGCCCGAGGTGCTTGCCATTTTGCAAGATGCAGCCCTCGCGGCAGTCCGTGATGCCGCAACGCTCGAGTCATTCGACAAGTTGGGCATGGACGCAATGCCGCTGAACGGCGCCGAATATGCCGCACAGTTAAAAAAGGGCCTCCAGGAAATGGGACAGATGATCCGCGACACGCAGATGCCGCGGATCAACTGAGCGTCTGAACTGGCATGAAAACCGAATCCTTGAAAATTCTTGTCGGCGGCTTTTTCCACGAAACCCATGCGTTCAACCCTCGCCGGACCACCGCAAGCGCATTTACATGGATCGAAGGCCCTGAACTCATAGCTGAGATGCAAGGTGCAGGCACCACCTTGGGAGGCATCGTTTCGGAGCTGACGCAACGGGAGCACACCGTGATACCCGCCCTCTTCGCCGAGGCGGCGCCTGGCGGCCCCGTCGATGAGGACGTGTATGAGAATCTCCTGACGCGATTCAAGACAAGCATCGAAAGCGCTCTTGACCAATTTGGACGAATCGACGGCATCGCGCTGGAGCTGCATGGGGCCATGGCCACCGCGTCGATCAGCGATGTCGAAGGCCACTTCCTTAAACTCTTGCGCACCTGGGTGGGCGAGGACGTACCAATTGCCGTCGGCCTGGATCTTCATTGCCATATAACGGCCGACATGCTGAGTGCGGCAGACATTGTCAGTGCCTGCAAGGAAAACCCCCATCGCGACGTCATGGACTGCGGCCGCCGCTGCGTCCAACTGCTGGAGGCTGCTGTCCGGAAGACGATCAAGCCGGTCTCGGTGCTCACTAAGGCGCGCATGATTCTGCCCGGAAATGCCGACACCAGTTCTGGCCCGCTCCACGCGCTACACGAGCAAGCCCGCCAGATGCTGCGTCAACACCCAGCGCTACTGGATATTTCTCTATTCAACGTTTTTCCCTACGCCAACGGCCAAGCCATGGGCCAGGGCGCGCTGGTCATCGCCGACGGCGATGCCCCGCTCGCCGCCAAGCTGGCCGAAAAATTGGCAGGCGATTTCTGGCTTCGACGTGACGAATTTCTGGATACGCTACCGACTACGGATGCGGCTCTCGAGAAGGTTCAGGAAAGTCCCGAAGAACGCCCATTTCTTTTGGCAGATATGGGAGATCGTGTGCTGGCTGGAGCGCCAGGCGACAGCATTGAAATCCTGCGCCATGCCCAGCATCGCCAGCGGCCGCTACGCGGCGCCGTAACAGTGACCGATGCACAGGCGGTCCAGCATGCGCATGCGCTTGGTGTCGGAGCTCGCTTCGTCGCCAGACTCGGGGGCCTTGATACGCCTGGCCTGTCGTCGCTGGAAACCCAAGTCGAGGTCATCGCCCTGGGCCCGGGGAGCTACGTCGTGAGCGGACCCTACAAGCAGGGAACGTTGATTCAGCTCGGCTCGACAGCTACTTTGCGCATGCCCGATGGTTCCGTCGTCATCGCCACCAGCCAGCCTGGACTGATACACGATCCGCAGGGGTTCCGCAGCCATGGCGTCGAGCCGGGCGAATTTGATTTTGTCGGGATCAAGTCGGGCTACCACTTCAAGCTGAACTTTGCGGGCATCGGGACGGCGCTCGCTGTCGCTACCCCGGGGCTTAGTATTTATGCTCCCGGCCGTTACGCCTGGAGTGATAGTCGGATTTGGCCCGAGCACGACGTAACGGCGGAACCTCTGCTGGGGCCTTGGTACTCGGTCGATCGTTTCGCCTAAGCCGGCGCGGCATATCGCGTCGCGTGGTCCGAGCGCGACATCTTTCATGCCTCGCAGAGAGGCCTTCTCGCAAAAGATGCAATCACATTGCACGTCGACCTTCCGGCGGGCATTCGCGCGTCCATGGAACTGGGCGCTCTCACGGAAATTTCGCGGATGACGATGGATCGTCTTGCCCACTCACGGGAATTCCCTATCTATTTTGTGATCACAAATTATATTGTTCGTGATATCTTAATTTTTCATTCACTTCCACATAAAGCACCTGCCATGACGACGCCTCATTTCCCCCCGTCCCCGCGAATCGAATTTCCAGCCACCGGCACGCCCTGGCCAGCGCTGGAGAAGCGCTTGGATGACGCCAAGAATGGGGACTACCGCTGGGACGAAGGCAGGATGGCGCTCTATGTCTACTGGCTGGATGACGCGCTCGGCGCCGTATCGAAGAACGCCTCGGCAAAGTACTTCATGGAGAATGGCCTGGGCCGCAAGGCGTTTCCCAGTGTCCAGCGCCTGGAATCGGAAGTCATCGACATGGCGCTGTCCCTGTTCAATGCTCCGGCTGGCGCCGCAGGCAGCTTCACTTCGGGCGGGACCGAGAGCATTTTCCAGGCGGTGAAATCGGCGCGTAGCCTGAAAAGAGCGACTGGGGTTGTAGCCGGCCACGAACGGCTCAAGATCGTGGTTCCGCGCTCAGCACACCCGGCCTTTAACAAGGCGGCGTATTACCTGGACATGGACGTGCAGCGTATTGCCATCGGCGACGATTTCCGGGTCGACGTCCAGGCGTTGAATGCCGCCGTTGACGAGCGCACGGCATTGATCGTGGGTTCCGCTCCTGCATATCCGCATGGAGTCTACGATTCGATCGCCGCACTTTCGGAGGTCGCGCTGAAGCACCACGTTCCGCTGCATGTGGACGCGTGCGTGGGCGGCTTTCTCGGCCCGTTCATGAAGCTCAATGGCGAACCCATTCCTGACTTTGATTTCTCGCTGCCTGGCGTCACAAGCATCTCGGCCGACATCCACAAGTACGGATTCGCCGCGAAAGGCGCCTCGCTGATTCTTTATCGCAACGAAACCTTCAAACAACACCAACGCTTCGAATTCGACGATTGGCCCCGTGGCCACTACGAGACGGACACGTTTCTCGGCACACGCCCCGCCAGCCCCGTCGCCTCGGCGTGGGCGGTCTTGAATTACCTGGGCACCGAGGGATATCGGGGTATCGCCAAGATCGTGGCCGATACGCGCAATCGCATGATTCGAGGGATCGAAGACATCGAGGGTTTGGAGGTACTCCGTCCTCATAGCGAGCTTTCTTTCGTGCTTTATCGATCGCGAGATTCGTCGGTCGACATCAACGCTGTCGCTCAAGAGCTGGACAAAAAGGGATGGTTCGTCGGCGTCGGCGTGGATCCCGTGGCAATCCACTTCATGGTGAATCCGGTGCACCAATCGATCATGGACAGCTACCTGGACGACCTGCGCGCAGCCGTCAAAAACGTACGCGATAACAAGCTGACGGCGCAAACCAACGCCCATACCTACTGAGCACCCAAGCACTGTAGCGCCAACAAGAATAGGGGGAGTCGATATGACAGCAATCACCATTGCGAAACTGTCCAAGCATTACGATGGCACGACCGCCTTGCGAGATTTGAATTTGCACGTGGAACAGGGGGAGTTCCTGACCATCCTCGGCCCAAGCGGCTCCGGCAAGAGCACTACGCTGGCCTTGATAGCCGGGCTTACGCTGCCCAGCGAAGGAGCAATTTTCCTCGGCCCGCGCGACGTCACCCGACTCCCCCCTGCACAGCGCAACATCGGTCTCGTCTTCCAAAGCTATGCACTCTTTCCCCATTTGTCGGTGCGCGAGAACATCGCGTTTCCTTTGCGAATCCGGCACAACGATGCCGCCGCAATAGACAAGAAGGTGAAGGAAGTGCTCGCGTTGCTGCGCCTGGACGGTCTGCAGAGCCGTCGGCCCGCGCAGTTGTCCGGCGGGCAACAACAGCGTGTAGCGCTCGCTCGAGCCTTGGTCTTCCAGCCCGACATCCTGCTGCTGGACGAACCCATGGGAGCGTTGGATAAACAACTGCGCGAAGAGGTGCAGGTGGAATTGCGGCGGCTGCAGCGTTCTCTGGGTACGACGACCATCCTTGTTACCCACGACCAGGAAGAGGCATTGTCCATGTCCGACCGGGTGATGCTCCTGGCGGATGGCATGATGCAGCAGGTCGGGTCGCCGCAGGAAATCTACTCGCGGCCAAGCAATTCGTTTGTGGCCGGTTTTCTGGGTACCGCCAATTTCCTGCGCGGCCGTCTTGCGACGGCAGACTCCAAGCTCATTCTTGACCTTGGAGAAGGCGAGAGGCTGGTAGTCCATCCCTCGGGCCTATCACAGCCACCAACGGACGGCGATCTCGTGCAGGCGATCGTCCGGCCCGAACGGGCCACACTATCCGCCCCATCTGCCGGGCACGCGGGCCTCAGAGGGCGCGTCCTGGACATTGTCTATCTGGGGCAGTCCATACGCTATCACGTCCAAACCAGCCAGGCGCGTCCGTTCATAGTCGCCGCCAGCGACGAAAAAGTCCGGTTCGCTATTGGAGACCATGTGGTTCTCTCATGGCCTGAAGACGCCGTCTGGCTGCTTCCGGAGAAACACCCCGCCGAATTGGCGCATCCCCCCGCCACTGTCACCCACCTGCACTAACGGAGTCCTTCATGGAACGTCGTACTTTCATCAAGTCGTCGCTGGCTACCATGGGCGCATGCGCCACCCCCACCCTGGTGCGTGCCGCAGCACCAGCGTCGGCAACGGTCAAGTCCATACGCATCATCGCGGCCGGGGGCCAGTCCGGCGAGGCTCTCCAAAAAGGTTACATCGATGCCTACACCGCGCGCACCGGCATCACGGTGCAACGGGAAGACACTACCGGAACGCCCCTGGGAAAACTGCGGGCGATGGTCGAATCCGGGCGCATCGACGCCGTGCTGCACGAAATCGGCGGCCCCGCCTTGGCCCAAGCCATGGCGCTTGACCTGCTGGCGCCTTTGGACTGGGCACGGATCGATCCCGATGCGATGTTCCCCGAGGCGCGGCACACACATGGGATGGGGTATCAGTATTTCTCGGTCGCGCTATCCGGACGGGCCGATGCCACTCCCTTGGCCAACTGGAAGGATTTCTGGGATACCACGAAGTTTCCGGGCTGGCGTTCACTGCCCGATATCCCGTACTACTCCCTACCCATCGCGTTGCTTGCCGATGGCGTGGCGCCCGAGAACCTATACCCAATCGACTTCGATCGAGCCTTCGCCAGCCTGGAGCGGATCAAATCGCACGTACCGGTATGGTGGTCCAGCGGCGCCCAGCCCGCGCAACTGCTATTGGATAACGAAGTCCGCTACGCCGCCTCCTATTCGGGCCGCGTTGCGGGGAACCCAAAGCTGCGCCTGGAATTCAATCAGGGGCTGCTGAATATTGGTTACTTCGTCATGCCGCGAGGCGCCGCGCCGGCCCAAGCCAGCGCCGCCTTTGGTCTGCTCCATCAGATGACGCTGCCCGCTTCCCAGGCAGAGGCGGCGAAGATCATCCCCTATACCGGCAATAGTCCCTACCTGGACAAGCTGCTCCCGCAGGACAAGCTAGCGCAGTTCCCGACGAGCCGGGCCAATCGGGAGGTACAAATCCTCCCCAATGAAGCATTCTGGGCCGCCCATGCCTCCGTGGTCGAAAAACGGTGGCAACTCTTCAAGCTGGGCCTCTGAACATGCACCCGACACCCAAACACGCTGCGCGGCAGCGCAGCAGCCGAGCGGAGCTGAAGCTGGTCGCACCATTGCTCATGCTGATGGTATTGGCTTTCAATCTACCGCTACTCGACACACTGATCCGCAGCTTCGGTTGGCCAAATCCGACGCTGGCGCACTATGGCGAGTTGCTCGGCTCGCCGCTCTATCTGAAGGTCATTGCCAATACCTTCATCATCTCCGCGCTCGCCACGCTGGCCTGCATGGCGCTAGGCTATCCCTTGGCATACTGGATCAACGGTCTGACTCCCAGAGCACAGCTCTTCGCCCTTGCGCTCGTGGTCATCCCATTCTGGGTTAGCGTGCTCATCCGTACCTATGCCTGGATCATCCTGCTGGGCAACGCCGGCATCGTCAACGGCCTGTTGCAAGCTGGCGGTCTCATCGACGGTCCGATCGCATTCTTGTACAACCGCGGCGGCGTAACCCTCGGCGTGGTCAATGCCCTGCTGCCCTTTCTGGTACTGCCCCTGTACGCGGCAATGCGCAAAGTCGATCCAAGACTCCTGCATGCGGCGCGATCCCTGGGATCGACGGAATGGACGGCATTTTGGCGAATATTCTTGCCGCTGACTCTGCCCGCGCTCGCAGCGGGAGGGCTATTGGTGTTTCTGATGGCCCTCGGCTTCTACGTCACACCCATGATTCTGGGTGGCGGACGCGTACCAATGCTGGTCAACATGCTGGATTTGCTGATCAACCGCATGCCCGACTGGAACCTGGCATCCGCCATTTCCATCGCTCTGCTGCTTGCCTGCCTGGCGCTGTACGCCACAAGCAGACGACTTGGGCGACTCAATCTACGTTCGTCATGAGGTCTCCCATGTCGTCAAGGCTTCTAATGGAAGAATCCAAGGCTATGCAGGACAGCAAGAGAATCCGCAAACCAGGCCCCGCCATACTGGCCGTCTATGCATCTCTTGTCCTGTTCTTCATTTGCATTCCCGTCGCCATCGTGGTGCCGATGTCCTTCTCGAGTTCCAGCACCCTGGAGTTCCCCCCGCCTGGCTACTCGTTGCGATGGTACGAAGCATTCTTCGGCGACCCGCGATGGATCGAAGCACTCCAGAACTCCGTATTCATTGCACTGATTTCGAGCCTTATCGCTCTTTGCCTCGGCAGCGTCGCCGCATACGGACTGGTTCGCGGCAGGTTCCGTGGCCGGTCTCTACTCGAGTTGAATTTCGCGGCGCCCATGGTGGTACCGCACGTCATTACAGGCGTCGCACTCTATATCTTCTTTGCCAACATTGGCCTGCTCGGAACCATGGGCGGACTTGTTCTGGCGCACGCGGTCCTGGCCGCGCCCTATGTCGTACTGGTGGTGTCCACCGGTCTGGCCGCGCTCGATGTCCGCGTCGAGCAGGTCGCCTGCACACTTGGCGCATCGCGCGCAATTGTGCTTTGGCGGGTGGTCGCGCCAAACATGGCTCCCAATCTATTCGCTGCCTGGCTATTCGCTTTCATGATCAGCTTTGACGAAATCACTGTCACGGTTTTTCTGGCCGGGACACACGACACGATACCCAAGCGCATGTTCACTCAGCTTCTCGAACGCATCGATCCCACCATTACCGCGGTCGCGACGATGCTGGTCGCGGTTTCCATCCTGATGGTGGCAGCGATTGCCGCGCTGATGCGACGCCCGAAATTAGAGCGCAGCAGCACTGGGTAGAGGTTGCGTTGCGGCATCCATGTTTACACCGACGACCCTGCCGTTCCGAGGGCTGCAGCCAGCAAATCGACCAGGCCGCGCCCGGCGCTGCCATCTTCGTCGAGATGCGGATTGTAGATAGTGATCTCAAGGCCGACTGCCTTGCCGCTCGACAGCGCAATCCGCAGCGCGGCCGTCAGCTCTTCCCACGACAAGCCGCCAGGCACGCGAAAATCGACAGCAGGCATGATGGCGTCGTCAAGGCAGTCTGCGTCAAGGTGGATAAAGAAGCCGTCAAGCTCTGTTCGCGTCAGGTGATCGACGGCCTGCCGCGCGGCAGCCTCGATGCCCATCGAACGCACTGCGGGGAGATCAAGCGTCTTGATCGTTTCAGGAAGAGGCTGGCTCCCGTACTCCTTTTGGTCGTCGTGATCGCGATACGCGAACGCAACTACGTCTTCAGGGCGGACTAGAGGACCGCGCCCTTCGATGTCGGTTAATAGCGGCGGACCGTAGCCGGTGACGAAGGCTAGGTCCATCGAGGCGCCTTCCCCGTTGGGTTCCGCCTCGGGCTGGAAAAAATCGGCGTTGCCGTCGATGAAGAGCAGACCATAGCGGCCGCGCCTGCGAAACGCGAGCATGGAACCCAGCAAGATTGTGCAATCGCCGCCTAGCAGAACCGGAAACTCGCCCGCGTCGAGCACCGCTTCCACCGCGTCGGCGAGCTTGGGCGACCACGCCGCAATGGCTTTGGCGTTCAGGGTGCCAGTATCAGGATCGGGCGTCGGATCCTTGGGAGGTACAGCCAATCGCCCGCCGTGACGCGCATGGATACGCTCAGCAAGGCCGTGGGCCAGGAGCTGATCAGGCAGGCGCTCAACACCGCAGGTCGCCAGCCCTAGCGTGGAAGGGGCTTCGAGGATTGCATAGGAGAGAGTCGGCATCAGCGTCTCCGCAGGCGGCTATTCCGCAGAAAATATGATGTCAGACTACAAATTACGGCGCGAAAGCTCAATCTGGCCCCCTATCTTCCGCTGCCCTGCCGGGACGCGGACGGCTCCCGATGCGATTGGGAGGCCTGGAACAGGGCTCTCAAGCCTGCGCGTTACGCGGCAGCCAGCGCCAGAACACGCCGGCCGCCACCAGGCCCAGCGTGCCTACGCCGAACGATGCGCCGCCGAGCGACACCAGGGCGGTCAGCACCGACAGCGCCACGGGCCCGCCGCTCGAGCCGAGGTCGGCCATGAAACGCCAGATGCCGAGGAACTGCGTGCGCGCGCCCGCTGGGGCGGCGTCGGCGCCCAGTGTCATCACGATGCCCGATCCGATGCCGTTGCCGAAGCCCAGCACCGCCGACGCCAGGATGAAGCTCGCCACTCCGTCCGTGAGCGGGATCGCCATCAGGCTCAGTCCCATCAGCAGCGTGCAAGGCAGTGCCACCCACAAGCGGCCGCGCTGGTCCATCACCTTGCCCGCGGGATAGAACACCGACATGTCGACTGCGGCGACCAGCCCGTAGATAAGCGAAGTGGTGGCGGCGTCGAGGCCCAGATGGTCTGCCCATAGGGGAATCACCACCTGGCGCGACGCGCGCAGCGCGCTGATCAGCATCACGCCCACGCCGAGCGTGGCGTACACGCCGCGATGGTCGCGCGCGACCTCGCCCATGCGCGCGCGCGGCGCGCCCGCGCCCGCTCCACCCGAGGGCTCGATGTCGGGCGCCTTGATGGCGATGAATCCCGCGCCGAGCATGGCGCAAACGGCAATCCAATAGGCGCCGTCGAGCCCCAGGAAATGAATCAGCGCCGCGCCCGCGAAGGGGCCGAAGAAGGTGCCGATCCGTGTCGTACCGCCGAGCGTGGACAAGGCGCGCGCCCTGTACGTCAGCGGCACGACTTCTATCATGTAGCTCTGGCGCGCCAGCTGAAACACCGACTGCGCGCACCCCTGCATCAGCATGGCCAGCGCCAGCACCCAGAGATTGGGCACGCCGATCACGAGCAGCAGGCCGACCACGCTCAACACCGCCGCGCCGGCCATGGCGCGCTTCTCGCCGAAGCGATGGGTGATCAGCGCGGACGGAATGTTGGAAAGCAACGAGCCGACCCCGATGAGGGCGGCGATCAGGCCGGCGGTCGCCATCGACGCGCCCTGATCGCGCGCGGTGAGCGCGATCACGGGAAGGATGGCGCCGTTGCTGATGCCATAGAGCAGCGACGGGCCGAACGCCGGCACGGCGATCTGCTTCAGATTGAACGAATCGGTTTGCGACATGGCGGGAGGTGAGAGATCGGCCGCCCGCCGCCTTGCCCCAGGGCAAGGGACCGGTCCGGCAGCCATCGGCGCGGAATGCCGAAAGTGTAGCTGGAGCCCCGCGCGCCCGGCTGTCGGCCAGCTGACAGCCGCCAGGTATCTCCCGGGCTGCTCAGCGTCCGGCGTATACCGGCTTTCGCTTTCCGGCGAACGCGGCTGCAACGCTTTGACAATCCTTGACGGTTAAGTCCTGGCGATACATTGCGACACACCGTAATATTTCTCACGCAAATTGTGTCGGCCGAGCATGCGCTCGACTGGGTACTGTTCCACGTATTCGCCTGTCCATGCCCGCAACCCTTCTTGAATGGTCCGTGCCCGCGGCGATCCTGATGTGCGCCATCGGACTCTGCGCCGCACGCTTCATTGGCTTCAATACGCTCCGGTGGGGCTACGCCCTGGCGTGCCTGGGCGTCGGCTACGCCGTCATGCTGGTGCAGGCCAGCGCACTTTCCCCATATAAACAGGTCGTCGAGGATGCTTTCATTCTGGGCGGCGTCATCCTGGCCTGCCGTGCCCTCCAAAGCCGCCGTCGCGGCCGGATTCCCCCCTACTTCGATGTTGCGGTCCTGCTTGCTTCGACGGCGATGGTAGTCGTCTCGGTAGTGCTGTTTGCCAGCGCAAGACTGGAGACGTTCTTCGTGCAAGCCTGTTGCGCGCTCGTGACCTGGCGAGCCGCGCTGTCCTTCGCCAGGCAGGCCGCGACTACGTCGGACAGGGTGCTCACCGCCGCATTCCTCTTCATCGCGCTGGTGTTGACGGGCCAGTGCATCCTGTACCTTGCCGCCCCGATAGCGCCGCTCGCAACGGGCGAATGGAGAACCTCTGTCTGGGGCATCCTGATCCAATACACCGGCCTGCTTGGAAGCATAGTCCTGACCTTCGCAGTCTTCATCGCCACGAGCTACGACGCCATAGAGAAATACCGCCGCCATGCCCATACCGACGCCTTGACGGGCCTGCTGAATCGCCAAGGACTTGATAACCTGCTTGCCTCCGCTTCCGGACGCCTTTTCTCGGATGCGGCGGCGCCGGCCGCGCTGATCATGGCCGACATCGACAACTTCAAACGCATCAACGATGACTTCGGCCATGCGTTTGGCGACATGGTGCTGGCGCGATTCGGCGCCCTGCTCAGGCCGCAGGCAGCCCCTCACATCCATGCAGCCCGGCTGGGCGGAGAAGAGTTCCTGCTGCTGCTGCCCGCGGCGAATCTGGAAAGCGCCACCGCGATCGCCGAGGATATCCGTACCAGTTTCGTGGCGCAGCGCTGGGCGCCGCAGGTTCCGAATTCGCGGTTCACTGCCAGCATGGGGGTGACCCTCATGCGAGCAGGAGAACCTTTCGCCAGCGCGTTGAAGCGAGCAGACGACCTGCTCTACGAGGCGAAGCGACGAGGTCGAAATTGCACGGTTGCGGGTGTAGCGCCGGCCGACACCAGGCATGGCCGCCACGAGCCTGGCGACAACGCAAGCACTCAAGCGTGTTGCGCACAGGTGTGATGTCACTGGCTCGGCCCGCGGCGCACGCAGCGATCCCGACAGGGCTCATTGCGGCGGGCAGCGCACCGCGCTCATAGCGTCATGACCGGCTCGTCTTCGATCCGAAAGAACAAGGCGCTCGGCCCCATGATGCCCGTCCCGTCCAGATACTCGAAGGCAACGCGCTGGCCCGGCGCGGCAGCTTGCCCGAAATGCTCGACCCGATACATCACGCCCCCGATGCGATAGTTGTGGACCAGCGTGGAAACGTTCGAGTTGGACGCGCGCAGGCGATAGGTCACGACTTCCTCGACCAATCCGCGTACCCCGTGCTTGTAGCGGGCGCGCTTCAGCCTGGGGCTGCGCATGCCCAGCACGAGTCCCGTGAGGACGAAGAATGCGGCCAGCAGGATCAAGGGCCCCAGGAACAGGCTGCCGGCCAGCGGCACCAGCGCCAGCGCGTAGAAGAACTTGCGCAGGCTCAGTTCTTCCTTGCGCACGGTCTCGCGGTCGGCATCGCTGACTTCCTCGACCGAATTCCAGGCCTGCGCGCTCATCGGGTATTCAGCCCGCAATAGCACGGGCGGCGTACCGGGCAGCAGCGTCAGCAGATGCAGGCGCACGGGCAGGTTCGTCAGCGCCGCAGCCGTCACTGGCCGAAAGCCTTCGCGGGTGTCGCGCGTGATCTCGTTCCAGAACGGCAGGGCCACGTCCACGCGCTGCTCGCCGAAGATGTAGCAGATGCCGGGGATCTCGGCCGGAACGAAGCCGGTCAGGTGACCGGAAGCGATCTGCTTGGGTATCCGCCCCTTCAACGCCTGGTTGAAGCGGCGCCAAGCGCGCGGCAGCCGCAACAACCTGCGTCCAAGAAAGACCGCGAAGCACATCATCGCCACTGCGCACAACAGGACCACCACCCCGTCAGCGCCGCGGCGCAGACTGCGATCGGACGCGAACAGGACGACGAACACGATCGCGCTGCTCGCCAGCAGCAGGAACATCAGCCCCGCGAACACGGCCGTCAGGGATCTGCCGCGACGGCCACGGCGCAGCAGCACGATGTCCTCATCGGCCAGGGGTTCTTCCGTGACTTGCAGCATTGCGCTCATGCTACCCCGGCAGCTTGCCCTGCTTGCGCGCCGCGCGTTCGGCCAGCCGCTGCGCCATATCCTGCTGGCGCTGCATCAGATCGGCGATCTGTTCGGCGTAGAGATCGGTGAGGTCGCCGGCCAGCGGCTCCACATCGGTCAGGTCATCGATCGCCACGACCGTCCCCGCCTGGTCCAGGCCCCAGATCCGGCTACCGTCACCCACGATCTTCAGCACGGGCAGGATGCCGGACAAACCGGCCTCGGCGAGCTGGCGCTGCTGCGCCGAGATGCTGGCCCATTCGGGCAACTCCGGCGCATCGATGCCCAACAACACCAGACCGCGCCAGAAAGTCCAGGCGGGGCCGACCTCGAACTCCTTCGCATGCGGCCAGACTTCCTCGCGCGCCATCACGCACAGGCCGTTGGTACGCTGGCAGAAGGCCGCAAACGCCGCTGGCAGCGGGAAGCCTACAGCGGTCTCCAGACCGGCAATCGCCTCCGCATCGGGCGCGGGCGCGGCCACGACCTCAAAATGTTCGGTGTCCACGGGATCCAGGATTTCCCACATGCGTTGATGAAACTGTTCGGCGGTCATGGTCATGCAAGCATCCTGAAGCTAAGAAAAATCCTGGCTCGCCGCAAAGGCGGAAGCCTGGAGGGCGCACCACTATATCCTTGTTTGCGGCGGACCTGCCGATGCGAACGGATGGGCCACGGTGTGCCCAGCGCCCTCAGCCCCGCCGGCCAAACAGCATCGTCAATCCGAACAGCGCTCCCAGCCCGCCAACGATAGCCAGCGACATCGACGGCTCGCGCAAGCTCAGCGCCATGACCGCCGCACCCGCCCCCAGCACGATGATCAACAAGCCCGTCAGGCGTCCTGCCGTGGAACCATAGAAATGTGTGCGGCGCGCCGCCTGCGTACCAGCGGGCTGGCGCTTGTGCCACGCCGCCAAGGCCAGCTCAAACTCGCGCAACAGACGTTCACGTGTGGGCAGGTCCACTGCACTGACTAGCAACGTTGGCAGGCCGGGACGAACCAGCTTGAGATAATCGTCAGTGCCCCAGCGGGACAATTGCGCGAAGGCGACGGGAGAGCGGCGCGAAAACTCCAGCCCCTCGGACGTCACCTTGACGGTATTGCGTGTGGGAAAGCCCTTGAACGCCACCAGCGGCGGCACCAGCAACCCCAGCACCGCCAGCACAACCGCCAGAGCAATCGGCCCACGGTTGAACACCACCAGCATGAAGCTACCCGCCGCCAGGGCGAAGGCCAACGGCAGCGACAACTGGTGCCATCGGGTATAGACCGAGGCCTGGATCCCTTCGTTGCTAGTCATGTTTGAGCCAATTGCATGTCGACTTCTCCGTGAATGACGCACGAGTCACGATCAGAGTGTAATCATGCGCCTGTGCGGAACCTGACGCGGCATTGCCTCCAAGCGCCAAATGGCCGCTTTGGATACGACGACTCAGGTCAAGATTCGCAGATCCAGTCCGTAGGCCGGTCATCCGCCGCAAATCGTACGGCCGGCCAATAGCCATCCATGAACCAAGTCGCGTCGCGCGGCGCCAGGTGCAGCACGTAGCCCCCGTCGGCCGCGACGATCAGGTCAGATGGCGTGAAGTGTTCCAGGAACGTCACAGGGGGATCTTCGGGGTCGCCGCTGTCGCGTCCCTCCTGCCAGAGGAAATGCAGCGCCGCGTCGCGGTGCGTATCCAAGACTTGAGCGATCGATCGTGCCCGCGCCAGCAGCGGCTTCGCCGCCAGTGGATCGGCTTCAAGCAGCACCACGCGCAGCCGGCCGCCGTCGGCGGTCGCGCAGTCCAGCCAGGTCTCCTGGGCCAGCATGTTGTCGTGGGTATAGGGCTGCATGGAAGGACCGTTTATCGGCGCTGTCGCGCCTCGGCACGACGCCGGCCGACGTGCATGATAGCCATGCCCGAGATCGCAAGGGCGGCGCCGATGAACAGATTCGCGGGGGTGGCTTCGCCCAGCCAGAGACTGGAAAACAGCACGCCGAACACGGGCACCAGCGTGATGTAGCCGGAGGCCGCGCCGGCGCCCAGCGCCTTCACGCCTTCGAAGTACCAGGCGTAGGCGATCGCGGTCGCCCCGAACGCCAAAGCCAGCAGGCTACCCCAGGCGCTGGCCGGCGCCTGTCCCAGCCTCTGCCAAGCGGGAACGCCTTCCACGATCAGGCTGGTGAGCAGCAGCATCAGCGCGCCGATCACGGTGGTCACCGTGGTGGTGGTCAGGGCGTCCACGCCTTTGAGCACCAGCCGGCCGATCAGGGTGTAGGCCACCCAGCAGGCCACGCAGCCGAGCAGCAGCAGTTCGCCGATGCCCACGCCGGAGCCGGCGGCGGCTTGTGAAACCCCGCCGCCGATGGCGATATACGCACCGATGGCCGACAGAACCATGCCAGCCAGGATGGCGGGGTTGAGGTGTTCGCGGAACAGGATCGCCGCCAGCAACAGCGTCGCGCCCGGATTCAGCGTCACCACGATCGCGGCCTTGCCGGCCGGAACCAGCTGCAGGCTCAACATGAAGAAGCTGGAGTAACCAAAGACGCCCGCCAGCGCGGCGGCGGCCAGGCCGAGCCATTGATTGCGCGTCAGAGACTTCAAGCCCCGCAGCGCCGACGCGCGATGCATCCACAGGACCAACGCCACACTGGCAAACAGGAATCGAAGGCTGGCCGCGGCCAGTGGGGCCATGGACTGGGCGACGACCTTGCCCCAAGACCAGGACGCGCCCCAGAGCGCTGCCATGCCGACCAGGCGCAGGTGCGTGGCCATCAACGTATTTTTCATTTGTGCTTCGAAAGTGAGCCGCAGTGGTCGCGCGAGGCGACGGTGCAAACGCAAGGCATCGAGCTTGTCCATCCGTGACAGCCGTCAGTGCGCATGCGGGATTTTAGCTGGCGCAGTTTCAACGCGATATTGCAATATGGCTCCTTCGCACGCTCAAAGGCTCCTCAGGAAATCGACGAGCGCCTTGTTGACTGCCTCGGGGGCTTCCTGTTGCAACCAATGCCCCGCGCCGGGAATGACTTCAATAGCGCGCAGCTGAGGAACGAGGGCTGGCATGGCCGCGATGATCTGATCCATGCCGGGAATCGCCAAGCCAGTATCCCTTTCTCCTACGAGATAGAGCGCAGGCACATCCACCGTCTTTCCCTCCAAAGCCCCCTGTAGCGCCCAATTGCGGTCCAGATTCCGGTAATAGTTGAGGCCGCCACGAAAACCGCTGGCGGTGTAGCTTTGGACAAAGGTCGCCAGATCCGACGAAGTGAGCCAGACCGGCAGCGTCTCAGGGACAGGCAGCGAATGGAGCAAGCCCCGGCCAGCGGCGACCATGCCAAACGGATTGGGCGTGCCAGGGTCGTCACGCGGTCCGGCGTCGCCCGATGCCGCGAAGTAGATGGCGCGCAGGGTTGCGCTGATGTCGCGCTCGAATTCCCCTTCGGCAACTCCCGGCTCGTTGAAATAATGCGTGTAAAACGCGGCGGACTCGGTTTTGGGGAAGAGGCGGCTGGGTGCAACCGGCGCTCTGCGCATCATGGGAACGCCCAGGGCGACGACGGCCCGAAAGCGGTCCGGACGCAATTGGGCTGCCTGCCATGCGATGCTGGCGCCCCAATCGCCACCCACGATCACCGCATCATCGGCTCCCTCGCTTTCGATAAGCGCGACCAGGTCGCCAATGACATCCAATGTCGTGAACGCCGCCACATCCGTCGGACTGTCGCTGGCACCATAACCGCGCAAATCCGGGGCCACGGCGCGGAATCCCGCCCGCGCCAGGGCTGGAAGCTGGTGGCGCCAGGCATAAGCGGTCTCGGGGAAACCGTGGCACAGCACGACGAGTGGACCTTCGCCCTGGGCCGTGACATTGAGCGTGATGCCGTTGGCGGTCACATCGCGTGTTTCAAGGTCGATCATCGGGTTAGCTCTCAGGAAGTATCCGGCGCAGCTATAATACCGTAACACTTGTAGTTACGGTATTTCGATCCCATGGCCAATGACACCCGCCTTGCCCGTCTGCTGCACGTCTTGATCCACATGCATTTGCGCGGCGGCACGACCACTTCTGGAACGCTGGCCAAAATGCTGCATACGAATGAGGTGGTGGTTCGCCGATCCATGGCGGCGCTGCGCGCCGCCGGCATGGTGACCTCCACGGGCGGGCGCAATGGCGGCTGGGTACTGGCCAGGGGGCTGGAAACCATCACCGCGCGCGATGTCCATGAAGCCATCGCCCATGGCACGGTCTTTGCCATCGGGCCGGCCGACGACAATCCTGCCTGCCCCGTGGAACGAACGGCGAATCAATTAGTGGCGGATTCCCTGCGCGAAGGCGAGCATGCCTTGCTGCAACGCTTGGGCGCGGTATCGCTTTCCGAGCTTGCCGCGGAGATTGCCTCGCGCGAGGAAGGATGACGCCGTAGAGTTGAATGAGCTACGCAGGCGCAGCTTTTATCGTTGTTCTATCTACTGTTCTTTCAGCCCCAACGACTTCATCAACGGCGCGAACAATTTCTTTTCGTCCTGCACGCGCGCGGCATAGTCGGCCACGCGCAGCGGTAGCGCCTCGGCGCCCGCATCGAGAAAGCGCGCCTGGATCTCCGGCCGCGCGAGCACTTTGTTGATTTCGGCGTTCATGCGATCGACCACGTCATCGCGGGTGCCAGCGGCGGCATACACGCCGAACAGGCTGTCCGCGAACACACCGTCGATGCCGACCTCGGAAAAGGTTCGTATGTCGGGCGCCACGGCAGCGCGTTGCCGGCTCGCCACCGCAAGTACCTTCAGTTTGCCCGCTTGCACCATGGGAAAGACCGTGGCGGGTCCAAACGCGAAGTCGATCTGGCCCGCTGCCAGGTCTTGTATCGCCGGCGCCACGCCGCGATACGGCGCATGGGTAGCCTGCATGCCAGTAGCCTGCTTGAGCAGCTCGCCGGCCAGATGCGGCGTCGTGCCGTTTCCGGCCGAACCGTAATTGAGAGGATCGGGCCGCTTGCGCGCGTATTCCACGAACTCTTCGAGCGTATTGACGCCAAGCGAGGACCGGACAAACAGGAACAGCTGGCTGTTGGCCAGCAAGGCAACCGGCCGCAGGTCTCGCTGCGGATCGAACGGCATGCTGGCGAACATCAGTGGGTTGACCGATTCGGTCGTCGATGGATTGAGCAGGAAGGTATGGTTGTCTCCACCGTTGCGCACAACCTCGGCCCCCGCCACGTTGCCGCCCGCACCGCCCCGATTCTCCACGATAACGGTCTGCTTCAAGGCCTCGGCCAAGTGCGGCTGCACCGTGCGCGCCAGCACGTCGACCAACCCTCCGGGCGCCAGCCCCACCACCAGGCGCACGGGCTTGACGGGCCAGGCCTGAGACGGCGTTTGCGCATGGCTGCCCGTCGCCCAGCCGGTCAGCGCCAGCATCATCATGGCCAGACAACGTCTACGCAACAGCATGCGATTCTCCTTATGGGGGCTCACCCCGCGATCCCGCGCACGGTGCGTCACATGCCGCACCACGGTGAACCGCCTTGATGCCGCATCGCGGCGGCGGCCCTGCATCCGCCGCTCATTCTTCACAAAAGTTTAAGCATAAAGAATCCCGGATAACCCTAACTGCCGGCGACAAGCGCGGCTTGTCGAGACGGCTTCAGTCCAAATGACCTGCCCCCCGCAAATCCGTTTCGTGGCTTCTTCCCGCCCCACTCGGGGCGCTGAAAAGTGACGTGCCCCCCTAACCTGCGCGACTCAGTTATGCATCTTCGTTTTTCCCAACAGTAGAAACACCAAAACTGCTGTCGCTGCCGCAGCAGCTGCCAAGACAAGGAGCTGGAACTGAAAGGCGCTCTCATACACCTGCAGCAAGGAATTTTGTTCCATCATCGGTAGGTGGGCCATGGCGTTTTGCAGGTCGCTCATCGCCAGCCGATTCGAAGCCTTCACCAACTCGCTCGTTTTCATCTGGCCTGACGCGCTATCCTCCGCTGCAGTTGCCAAGCCCGATAGAATCCGAGCAGACAGGATGGCCCCGACCGCTGCGATAGCGATGCCATCCCCAGCCAGACGAATCGCGTTGAAGATCCCCGCCGCCATGCCGGCCCGCTCTTTGGGCACCACGCTGACCGCCAGACCGTCCATAAGTCCCCATGGCAAACCGATACCCGCGCCGATCAGCAGCATCGCAGCCAAGCGGTTACTTTGGACATCGCCAGCGATGCCGTAACCCAACCAGGACAAACCGGCCGCGGCGATGACAAGGCCAATACTCGACAACACTCCGACATTGATCCAGCGCGCCAGTTGGCCTGCAATGAACGGAACCACCAGTAATGGCGCAGACAACGCAATCATCATCTTCCCCGCCGCCAACGCGCTGTAGCCTTCCATCCCGATGAATCGGGCGGGCAAGATGATGAGCAGCACGATGTATGCATAGGCCGGCGCAACCGCCAACACCTGCACTCCTACAAAGCGCGCGTTAGCGAATAGGGAGAGGTCGAGCATAGGCTTGGCTCGCCGCAGTTCAATGAAGGCGAAGACCATCAACAGTCCAACGGCACTCGCCAAAGAAGTCAGTACCGACGTGTGGCCCCAGCCCTGCTCGGGGGCAAGGATGAGGCCGTAGGTGAGCACAGCGAGCCCGATAGTGAAGGTGATTGCTCCGGGCCAATCCAATCCTGTGGCTTCGGGATCACGTGTTTCACGTGCAAATAGCGCGATCAGGACGGAAGCAAGCAATGCAACCCCTGCCGGCGCTAGAAACACCCAGTGCCAACCCACGGTATCGATCAAGAATCCGGCTAGGAACGGACCAAATGCAGCTCCCGCGCCAAAGGTCGTCCCAATCAAACTGAAAACACGAGTGCGTGCGTGTCCGTCGAACTCCTGTGTCAATGCGGCCATTGCGCCCGCGAACGCCGCAGCTGCCCCCAGCCCCTGGATCAACCTCAAAATGTCGATCCACAGAACGGATTGCATGAAAGGAATTGCAGCCGTTACGAGCGCGAATAGGACCATGCCCGCCAACCACAGCCGCTTGCGCCCATACGTGTCCGCCAGACTCCCTGCGGCTAGCGTCGCACTGCCGTAGGTAAGGATGTAGGCGTTGATGATCCAAGTAAGTTCCGCGGCGCTCCCCCCAAGGGCCTGATTGATTGAGGGCACCACCACAGCGGGGCCGGCGATGCTTAATGGGATGACCGCTGCTGTCAGGCAGCCAGTCAAGATTAATGGGGCTTTGTAGGCTGTCGAGCCTGCGGCTGAAGTGCTGACTGTCATCGGGTATCCAGGCAATAGGCCAAAGCCACGCAGGAATCCTCACGCCGCTGCTGGCTAAGGCGTGGGCGGAGCTCCGCTGTGGCACTCCCAATTAATGCTACAGAGGAATCAATATGGCAAAAATATGGGTAAATTCATCGCTGACATGACTAATTTGTCACTTATTGGAGGCGGAATGGATAGCCTGAGTGGTATGACAATTTTTGTGCTGGTCGCTGAGATGCGTAGCTTCGCTGCTGCTGGGCGCCAACAGGGCGTCTCCGCATCGGCAATCAGCAAGGGGGTAGCCCGGCTCGAGGAAAAGCTCGGCGTGCGCTTATTTCAGCGCAGTACCCGCAGCGTCAGCTTGACACCAGAGGGCACACTGTTCCTTGACCGCTGTCGACGGATCCTGGCTGAAATCGCGGCGGCAGAGAATGAATTGACCAGCACAACCGCCAGTCCTAAGGGCCGCCTGCGGGTGAGTCTGCCCTTGGTCAGCGGTCTGATGCTGCCGGCAATATCGGCCTTTGCACATCGCTACCCTCAGATTGAGCTGGATCTGGACTTCAGCGACCGGCTAGTGGACGTCATAGCCGAAGGCTTCGATGCCGTGGTGCGTACGGGCGAACTCAGCGACTCCCGTTTGTTGAGCAAGCGCCTGGGCAGCAGCCGCTTCGTGTATGTCGGTGCGCCTGGTTACTTCGCACAACGAGGGACGCCGCTCCATCCGGAAGAACTGACGCAACACGCCTGTCTGATGCACCGATTTCCGACTACTGGCACGTTAGAGAAATGGCCATTTGTCCGCCCGCCGTCGGAAACGGTGATTCGTCTGACGGCCAGCATGACCAGCAACCACGTCGAGACGCTACTGCATATGGCAGTGCAGGGCCACGGCATTGCCTGCCTGCCTGACTTTGCCGTTCAACCGGCATTGGAAAGTGGCGCGCTTCAGATTGTGCTGGATCGGTGGGCGGGTAGTTCCAGCACGTTTTGGGTCCTATGGCCGTCCAATCGGCAGCTATCTCCCCGAGTCCGGGCATTTGTAGATTTCATGGCAGAGAACCTATTTACTGAACCGAATCTTGTTTAGAAATTCGACTGAACTTCGGCATCAGTGTGGTTCGACGCTCGCCAGCTTCCCCCAATATGTAACAACCCGCCCCCTCCCCCTTGAACCCTAGAACATCATCCCTATAATTAGCACTCGACACCGGTGAGTGCTAACAAGCGTTCCCGGGCCTAACCGATCATTCCCTTCTCTTTTAGCAACAGGAGTTCCTCATGGCCTTGCGTCCCCTGGGCGATCGCGTGATCGTCAAACGCCTCGAAAACGAGCGCAAGACTGCATCGGGCATCGTTATCCCCGACAGCGCCGCTGAAAAGCCCGACCAGGGTGAAGTCGTGGCCGTCGGCCCCGGCAAGAAGACCGAAGACGGCAAGATCCTGCCGGTCGACCTGAAGGCTGGCGACAAGGTTCTGTTCGGCAAGTACGCCGGCCAGTCCGTGAAGGTTGACGGCGAAGAGCTGCTCGTCATCCGCGAGGACGAAATCCTCGCCGTGGTCCAGTAAACCCCGCCTCAAACGAATTTTCGAAGGAAGCTAAGAAATGGCTGCCAAGCAAGTATTGTTCGGTGACGACGCCCGCGTGCGCATCGTCCGCGGCGTGAATGTTCTCGCCAACGCTGTCAAGACCACCCTGGGTCCCAAGGGTCGCAACGTCGTGCTGGAGCGCTCGTTCGGCGCCCCGACCGTGACCAAGGACGGCGTCTCCGTCGCCAAGGAAATCGAACTGAAGGACAAGTTCGAAAACATCGGCGCTCAGCTGGTCAAGGACGTTGCCTCCAAGACCTCCGACAACGCCGGTGACGGCACCACCACCGCCACCGTGCTGGCCCAGGCCATCGTTCAGGAAGGCCTGAAGTACGTTGCCGCCGGTTTCAACCCGATCGACCTGAAGCGCGGCATCGACAAGGCTGTCGCCGCCGCCGTCGCTGAACTGAAGAAGCAATCCAAGCCGGTCACGACCAGCAAGGAAATCGCCCAGGTCGGCTCGATCTCCGCCAACAGCGACACCTCCATCGGCCAGATCATCGCTGACGCGATGGACAAGGTCGGCAAGGAAGGCGTCATCACCGTCGAAGACGGCAAGTCGCTGGAAAACGAGCTGGACGTCGTCGAAGGCATGCAATTCGACCGCGGCTACCTGTCGCCCTACTTCATCAACAACCCGGACAAGCAAGTTGCCGCTCTGGAAGATCCGTTTGTCCTGATTTTCGACAAGAAGATCAGCAACATCCGCGACCTGCTGCCCGTGCTGGAACAAGTTGCCAAGTCGAGCCGTCCCCTGCTGATCATCGCGGAAGACGTCGAAGGCGAAGCCCTGGCCACCCTGGTTGTGAACAACATCCGCGGCATCCTGAAGACGACCGCCGTCAAGGCTCCTGGCTTCGGCGACCGCCGCAAGGCCATGCTGGAAGACATCGCCATCCTGACGGGCGGCACGGTGATCTCCGAAGAAACCGGCATGTCGCTGGAAAAGGCCGGCCTGGCTGAACTGGGCCAAGCCAAGCGCATCGAAGTGGGCAAGGAAAACACGACCATCATCGACGGCGCTGGCGACAGCAAGTCGATCGAAGCTCGCGTCAAGCAAGTCCGCATCCAGATCGAAGAAGCCACGTCCGACTACGACCGTGAAAAGCTGCAAGAACGCGTGGCCAAGCTGGCCGGCGGCGTTGCCGTGATTCGCGTTGGCGCTGCCACCGAAGTCGAAATGAAGGAAAAGAAGGCTCGCGTCGAAGACGCCCTGCACGCTACCCGCGCTGCAGTGGAAGAAGGCGTTGTGGCTGGCGGCGGCGTTGCTCTGCTGCGCGCCAAGCAAGCCATCACCGACCTGAAGGGCGACACGCCTGACCAGAACGCCGGCATCAAGCTGATCCTGCGCGCTGTGGAAGAGCCCCTGCGCACCATCGTCACCAACGCCGGCGAAGAAGCCAGCGTCGTGGTCAGCAACGTGCTGAACGGCAAGGGCAACTACGGCTACAACGCCGCGACCGGCGAGTACACCGACCTGGTCGAGCAAGGCGTGCTGGATCCCACCAAGGTGACCCGCACCGCCCTGCAAAACGCCGCTTCCGTCGCCAGCCTGCTGCTGACCGCCGAAGCTGCCGTGGTCGAACTGGCCGAAGACAAGCCCGCTGCTCCGGCCATGCCCGGCGGCATGGGCGGCATGGGCGGCATGGACTTCTAAGTCCCGCTACCCTTGCAAGGCCTCCCCGGCTTCGGCCGGGGAATGCAGTATCCCGAAAAACCCCCGGTCCTTCGCCCCGGGGGTTTTTCTTTTTCTGCCGCAACGCTGCCTCGCCAAAGAACACGTTTGCGCACAATCTGCGGGTTTCGCCGCGGCGCATGCGTCCCTACAATAAAGGGTCCGCAGAACGAGCCTAGCCCCATGCGTTTTTCCAAGACCCTGTTGCGTGTACTGCGCCCGGCCGAAATCGGCGGGCTGTTGATGGACTCCGCCAAGCAGTGGTCCACCCATCGCGCCTCCAGCAAGGGCGCGGCGCTGGCGCTGTACATGGTGTTTTCGCTGGCGCCCATGCTGATCCTGGTGATCGCCGTGGCGGGCGCATTTTTTGGCGAGGATGCGGTGCGCTCGGAACTGTTCACGCAGTTGCGCGATTTGATCGGCGACCGCGGCGCGGAGGTGATCCAGACGGTGCTGGCCAGCGCCCACGAATCGGGCGGCGGCTGGATCGCGGCGCTGATATCGATTTTCGTGCTGATCTTCAGCGCCACCACGGCCTTCGCGGAATTGAAGGCCAGCCTGGACGAGCTGTGGGAAGTTTCCGCCAACCAGAAAAGCGGGCTGCACGGCATGGTGCGCAGCCGCATGCTGTCGTTCGGCCTGGTGCTGGTGCTGGCGCTATTCCTGCTGGTTTCGCTGAGCGTGAACGCGGGACTGGCCGCGGCGCGCAGCTATTACGGCGATTTGTGGACCGCGTCGTCCTTCGCGCTGGTGGCGGAGTGGATCTCCAACTTTTTTTCCTTCTCCATCGTAGTGGCGCTGTTCGCGGTGATCTTCAAGCTGCTGCCGAGTGCCAAGATTTCCTGGCCGGACGTGATACCCGGCGCGATCGTGACGGCAGCGTTGTTCCTGATCGGCAAGTGGGGCATCGGCGTCTATCTCAGCCGTGGCGCGGCGGTGTCCGCCTACGGCGCGGCGGGATCGTTGATCGCGCTGCTGCTGTGGATCTACTATTCGGCGCAGATCTTCTTCTTTGGCGCGGTCTTCACGCGCCAGTTCGCGCTGCGCTTTGGCAGGAACAGCGCGTCCGCGCCAGCGCCGGCAGACTCAACGGCCGCGCCGGGCGCCTGAATCCGACGCCGTCAGGCAGCGGCGGCGTCCTGCTGTTCCAGCCCCGCCATCAGACGCAGGCATTTCAGGAACACCGGCCGCAGCTCCTCTGGTATCGGCGCCAGCACTTCCGCTTCCACGGCCGCGTCCTGCGGCAGGATGCGCGCCAGCAGCGCGATGCCCTCTTCGGTGATCTCCAGCGCATAGGCCCGGCCGTCCTGGGCCGATCGCTTGCGGCGCACATAGCCCTTCTTGGTCATGCGGGCGATCATTTCGGCAAAGGAATTGCGGTCCAGCGCGATCAGTTCGGCGATGCGGTTCTGGGTCGCACCGGGATTCTGGTAGACGGTGATCAGCAGCGCCTTCTGGCGCGGGGTCAGGTCTTCGTCGGGAAAGGCCTGCGCGAACAGGGCTTCGGCGCGGAAATGAGCCCGGCGCAGCAGATGGGACGCGACCTGGGTCAGATCGAACGCCTGCAAGGCCTGGGGAGCGGCCTGGTCGGCAGGGGCACGTCGGGATGTAGCGGTCATCGGGCTTCCAAGGGATGGATGTCAGCGGTCATGGCATTGTTCCGCAGTTCTATAAGATAGCTCACGCCCCTTTCAGACTTCATCATGTCCTGCCTTTCCGGTAGTCGGTCAACCCCACGCCGGTATGGCGCTTGAAGAACTTGCCTAAATAGGAGGCGTCGGCGAAATGCAGCTCCTCTGCAATCTGCTGCACGGATTTCCCGGGCTGGGTAAGGCGCTTTTTTATCTCCAGCACGACCTGCCTGTCGATCAGCGTCTTGGGCGCGTCGTTGAAGAACCTCCTGCTCAACTGCGACAGGTAGTACGGAGTGATGTGCAGCAGCCCTGCATAGAATGCCACCCCGCGCTGTTGCACGCAGTGCTCCGAGATCAGTTCCCAGAATTTCCAGCAGACCGCCTCCGATCTGCTGAAGTCATTCTGCGTCCCGGCCCCAAGGCCTTCCGTCTTTTCGCAGATCCACAAGAACAGGTTTTGGACATGGTTGACGATCATGGTCCGCTTGTAGGTCCCGCACTGCTCATGGATCAGCGCGGCCTGGCCCTCCCAGGCCCTTGAATAACGTGGCGACAGCTTTTCCGCGGCGAAGAACGGCGAACGGCTCAAGAAGGAAAACAGGCTGTTGGGCAGGGCGTGCGCAATCTCCGCGGCGATCGACCGGTTCATCAAATAGCAGACGCACGAAAAGTCATCCGACTTGCGTTTGATGAGCGCGATGGAGTCTTCCGCCAGGACCAGCAGATCGTCTTTCTTCATGCGGTGTGGCTTGAAGTTCACTTCCCACTCAGCGCTACCTTCGCGGCAGATCAACACCGCCACATACGACAACGCCAAGGGAGGCCCCACCTGTCCGTCGAACCCATTGAGACCGATGCAGAAGTCTTCGAGGCCCGTATACGAGAGTTGAGAGAGAGTTTTCATTTATGCATAAATTCTAAAGGAATCCTCATAAATTCTGGCTCTTTGTTTTCATAATTACCTAATCTACTCAAGACTGTCTGTTATCAATCGCGTGGGCAACTCCTAGAATTCCAGCTGTTGTTTTCATTGCTGAAAGGAAGGGAAATCATGCTGCGCACCGAACGCCTCATCTTGCGGCCCTGGCACACCGACGACGCGCCGAGCCTGTTTGAGTATGCGAGCGACGAACGAATCGGCCCCGCCGCGGGCTGGCCCCCGCATACAAGCGTCGAACATAGCCGGGAGATCATCCAGACGATTTTTTCGCGGCCACTGGCCTATGCCTTGACACTGAAGGCAGACAACACCGCCATAGGCCTGGTGGCGTTGCTCATGGGGAAGGACAGCAATTTCGACATTGCCGATGATGAAGCCGAAATCGCGTATTGGATCGGCGTGCCGTTCTGGGGCCACGGACTGATTCCTGAAGCCGTCAGGGAGCTGATGCGCCACGCGTTTGAAACGTTGAACTTCAACGCGCTATGGTGCGGCTACTTCGCCGACAACGAGAAGTCGCGCAAAGCCCAGGAAAAGTGCGGCTTCAAGCATCATCACACCGAGGAGAACAAGTTCAATCAGTTCATGAACGACTACCGGACGGAGCATGTCAGCCGCATCGGCAAGGAAGAATGGCAGACGCTGGAGGCTTCGAAATCGCATTGACTTGAGGCAGGCCGCTGTCTATGATCCAAAATATAGTACGTATACGTATTTATTTTGCATCCCGACCGAGCCCTGCCCATGACGATCCGACAATTGCGCAACTACATCGACGGCCGTTTTGAAGACGGCGCGTCCACCTTCGACAAGCACAGCCCGGTGGACGGGCGCCTGATCGCCCAGGTCCACGAAGCCGGCCGCGACCAGGTGGACCGCGCGGTGGCGGCGGCGCACCGCGCCCTGCCGGCCTGGGCCGGGTTGCCGGTCGCCGCGCGCACCGACCATCTGCTGGCGCTGGCCGACGGCATTGCGCGGCGCTTCGATGATTTCCTGCAGGCCGAGATCGGCGACACGGGCAAGCCCGTGGGCTGGGCCGGGAAGATCGATATTCCGCGCGGCGCGGCCAATTTCCGCGCCTTCGCGGAACTGGCGCGCACGCTGGACATGGAAAGCTATATGACGGACACCCCGGACGGCAGGCAGGCGTTGAACTATGCCTACCGCAAGCCGTTGGGCGTGGTGGGCGTGATTTCGCCCTGGAACCTGCCGCTGCTGCTGCTGACCTGGAAGGTGGCCCCCGCACTGGCATTCGGCAATACGGTGATCATGAAACCGTCCGAAGTCACGCCGTCCACGGCCACGCTGCTGGCCGAGGTGGCGCACGAGGCCGGGCTGCCGGCTGGCGTATTGAACCTGGCGCACGGCTTTGGCCCGAACTCGGCGGGCGAATTCATGACCACGCACCCGGACATTGACGGCATCACCTTCACCGGCGAATCGGCCACGGGCGCCGCCATCATGCGGGCGGTTGCCCCCGGCGTGAAGCCGGTGTCCTTCGAACTAGGCGGCAAGAACGCGGCGCTGGTGTTCGCCGACGCCGACTTCGATGCGGCCGTGGACGGCGTGACGCAATCGGTGTTCGCCAATTGCGGGCAGGTCTGCCTCTGCACCGAGCGCGTCTACGTCGAGCGTCCGATCTACGAGCGCTTCGTCGCGGCGCTGGCGGCTCGGGCCGAAGCCTTGCGCATCGGCTGGCCCATGGATCCCGCCACGGAGATGGGGCCGCTGGTGTCGCGCGAACATCGCGAGAAAGTGCTGTCGTACTTTGCCTTGGCGCGCGAGGAAGGCGCGACGGTGGTAGCGGGCGGCGGCGTGCCGGTATTCGACGATGCGCGCGACGACGGCGCCTATGTGCAGCCCACCATCTGGACCGGTCTGGCCGAGAACGCCCGCTGCATCAAGGAGGAAGTCTTCGGCCCGGTTTGCCACGTGGCGCCCTTCGATACCGAGGAAGAAGCCATCCGCCTGGCCAACGACACACGCTATGGGCTGGCGGCCGCGGTCTGGACCCAGAACCTCACGCGCGGCCACCGGGTGGCGCAGGCGATGAAGGTCGGACTGGCCTGGGTCAATTGCTGGTTCCTGCGCGACCTGCGCACGCCCTTCGGCGGCAGCGGCCTGTCGGGCATCGGCCGCGAAGGCGGGCGCCATTCGCTGCATTTCTATACCGAACCCACCAACGTCTGCATTAAGCTCTGACCCATCCACGCAAAGGAAGACGCGATGAACCAGTCCCAGACAAGTCAACCCGGCCAGCCCGGCGTCAGCGCCACCGTCGTCGCCGGCAAGGCCACGCCGCGCGGCAAGTATCCGCACATCAAGCGCGCCGGTGATTTCCTGTATGTCTCCGGCACCAGCTCGCGCCTGCCCGACAACCGCATCGCGGGCGCCGAGGTCGACGCGATGGGTACCGCCACGTTGGATATCCGGGTGCAGACGCGCGCCGTCATCGAGAACATCCGCGACATCCTGGCCACGGCCGGCGCCACGCTGGCCGACGTGGTCGAGATCAGCACCTTCCTGGTCAACATGAACGACTTCGGCGGCTACAACCAGGTGTACGGCGAGTACTTCGATTCCGACGGCCCGGCCCGCACCACCGTCGCGGTGCATCAGCTGCCGCACCCGCAGCTGCTGATCGAGATCAAGGCGGTCGCCTACAAGCCGCAGGCGCGCTAACGGCGCATGTCGGACTTCCGCATCACGCCCAACGCACTCAGCCGCAAGCTGAAGCTGCACCAGATGCAAATCTTCGAACGCGTGCTGGCATGCCGTTCGCTGTCGCGCGCCGCCAGCGAGCTGCACCTGACCCAGCCCACCGTCACCAAGGCCATCCACGAACTGGAAACCTTCTTCGGCGCCCCGCTGTTCGAGCGCTCCAACCGCGGCGTCACGCCGACGGAACTGGCCGTGGTGCTGGGCCGCCGGGTCCACGCCATGATGGCCGAGATCCGCTACATGGCCGACGACATCGACGCGGTACTGGGCGGCGCCAGCGGCCACGTGGTGGTGGGCACGCTGATCGCCGCGTCCGCCAAGCTGCTGCCCGAGGCCATTGCGCGCCTGATGACCGCCCACCCCGGCATCCAGGTCAGCGTGCGCGAAGGACCGACCTCGCAGTTGCTGCCCGCGCTGGCCACGGGCGACCTGGACATCGTGGTCGGCCGCCTGCCCGGCGCCGACATGGCAGCCATTTCCGGGGTGGCCGTGGACCATCACAAGCTGTACCGGGAGGAGCTATGCCTGGTGGCGCGCGCCGCCCATCCGCTGGCCGGCGCGCCGCCCGCGGCGCTGGCTGAACTGGCCGACCATATATGGATCCTGCCCGCCCCCAGCTCGCCGCTGCGCGCCTCGATCGAGCGCAGCTTCCTGGACGCCGGCCTGCGCCTGCCGGCCCGGCATGTCGAATCGCTGTCCCTCCTGACCAATATCGGCGTGCTGATGCACAGCGACGCACTGGCGCTGCTGCCCTACGACGCGGCCGCGCCCTTCCTGGCCACGGGCATGCTGGCCCGATTGCCTACCGACGCCTTTGGCGCATTTGGCGACGTGGGCTACTCGGTGCGGGCGGACCGCCCGCTCACACCCGCGTGCCTGCGCCTGGTCGACTATCTGAAGCAGATCGCGGCGCAACGCGCCGAAAGCGGCGGCTGAAGATCGGCCCAGGGTTATCCCGCCATAGACAACACGCATATCCGGCGGCGTAATTTCTATTGTGCAGGTCCGCAAGGTCCCGCCTAGACTGCGGGCTATGGGGCAGCCGCGGTCCGCCCCCTGACTCCCGGAGATCCTCATGCCCGCCTATGGCCCGCCACTGAATTTCCAGCGCTGGATCGACGATCACGCGCACCTGCTCAAGCCGCCGGTCGGCAACCAGCAGATCTGGCAGGACGCCGACTTCATCGTCACCGTGGTCGGCGGCCCGAACCATCGCACCGACTACCACGACGATCCGCTGGAAGAGTTCTTCTACCAGTTGCGCGGCAACGCCTGGCTGTCGCTGTGGGTGGACGGCAAACCGGAGCGCGTGGACCTGAAGGAAGGCGACATCTTCCTGCTGCCGCCGCACGTGCGGCATTCGCCGCAACGCCCCGAGACCGACAGCGCCTGCCTGGTCATCGAACGCCAGCGCCCGCAGGGCCTGCTGGACGGCTTCGAATGGTATTGCCCGCAATGCGGCAGCCTGGTGCATCGCGTGGAGGTGCAGCTCAAGAGCATCGTGACCGACCTGCCGCCGCTGTTCCAGGCCTTCTATTCCAGCACCGAGAAGCGCACCTGTCCCGGTTGCGGCGAGATCCACCCGGGCAAGGGACATGCGTCTGCCGCACAGGCGGCTCCGGCCTAGCCGCCCTGTCCCACCTGACCGCAATCCGTCAGGCTCCCGACCGACTTCCTTTCTATCTGCACATGACCCAGAAAATCGACATGCACGCGCACTTCTTCCCGCCGATCACCCGGCAGGAAGCGGCGGCGTTGGACCCCGTCAACGCACCCTGGCTGCGGCTGGACGGAGGCGGCTCCAGTGGCCAGATCATGGCGGGCGAGCGCCCCTTCCGCCCGGTGGACGCCACCTTGTGGGATCCGGCTTTGCGCCTGGAGCAGATGGACCGCAACGGCGTGGACCTGCAGATCCTGTGCGCCACGCCCATCATGTTCGGCTATTCCTACCCGGCACAGGCCGCGGCCGACTGGGCCGCCCGCATGAACGACCTGGCGCTGGAGCATTGCGCCCATGCGCCGGCGCGCCTGAAGGCGCTGGCGCAGGTGCCGCTGCAGGATCTGGACCTTGCCTGCAAGGAAGCGTCTCGGGCCCGCGCCGCCGGCCATCTGGGCGTGCAAATCGGCAACCACGTCGGACCGCGCGACCTGGACGACGAGACCCTGGTGCAGTTCCTGATCCACTGCGCCAACAATGACATCCCGGTGCTGGTGCATCCCTGGGACATGATGACCGACGGCCGCATGAAGAAATGGATGCTGCCGTGGCTGGTCGCCATGCCCGCCGAAACCCAGCTGGGCATCCTGTCGCTGATCCTGTCCGGCGCCTTCGAACGCATTCCACGCAGCCTGAAGCTCTGCTTCGCGCACGGCGGCGGCAGCTTCGCCTTTCTGCTGGGGCGCGTGGACAATGCCTGGCGCCATCGCGACATCATCCGCCAGGACTGTCCGCAACTGCCCTCTTCCTATACCGACCGCTTCTACACCGACAGCGCGGTGTTCGATCCGCGCGCGCTGCGCCTGCTGATCGACGTGATGGGCGAGGACCGCGTGCTGCTGGGTTCGGACTATCCGTATCCGCTGGGCGAGCAGGAAGTGGGCAAGCTGGTGACCCACGCCGGCCTGCAGCAGGACGTGCAGCAAAAGATCCTGTGCCGCAACACGGTGGAGTTCTTCGGCCTGGAGCGGCGCGCCGGGTGACATAAACGGCCCGAAAGAATGGCTGCGATCACGCCTCAGATTGCAATGGCGCGAATGGCGGCAAGGCCACCCCCAGCCTGCCGCTCCATTCGGCCATCTCAGCCTTGAGCGCCGGCGGCACCGGAATCCCCGTGGCCTGGCGCCGCGCCTGCGAGGCCAACTCGGGATCGCCCGGCATGCGTGGCGAGCCGGGCTGCGCCGCCAGTTCGACCGCCATGCCCGCCGCCACCGCGGCCAGCGCGGCGCCGCCTGCGAAGCGGACGGGATCGATGACGATGAAGAACGCCCCCAGTTCGCGCGGACGATCCAGCTGCTCGTACATGGGACCGATGTGCGGTCCGTGGGGATTGCCATTGAGCGGCCCACACAGCAGTTCAACCATCATCGCCAGGCCATAGCCCTTGTAGCCGTACTCGCCGCCCAAGGGCGTCAAGGCGCGGACGCGCGCAGCATCGGTCACGCCTTGCCCCTCGGCATCCAGCGCCACGCCCGCGGGCAACTCCGTGCCGTCGCGGCGCGCGTTCATGACGCGATTCCACGGGATTGAAGTCGTCGCCATGTCCAGGCACAGCGGCTCGCCGCCCAGCCTGGGAAAGGCGAAGGACACGGGATTCGTGCCGAAATACGGTTGCCGGCCGCCGAACGGGGCGGCGATTGCGTCGGAATGCGTGAAGGCGATGCCTATCAGTCCTTCCCGGGCTGCCGCGCGCGTGTACAGGCCGATGGCGCCGCAATGCGAAGAATCGCTGACGCCGACGGCGCCCACGCCAGCCTCGCGCGCCAGCGCCATCGCGGCCTCGTTGGCGCGGTGCGCGACCACGATGCCATGGCCCCTGCCGCCATGCGCCTGCGCGGTAGCCGGACCGCTCTGCTCGATACGGATGGCCGGCCGCGCCAGGATCGAGCCGTGGACGATCCGGTTCAGATAGTGCGGCAGCCGGGCGATGCCATGCGAGTCGATGCCCCATAGGCTGGTCTGCGCCAGGCTGGACGCCAGGCAAGCGGCGTCGGCGTCGCTGAAATCCAGGGCCTGCAAGCAGGCCTCGCCCCATTGCTGCCACTGCGCCGCGTCCACGCTTTCCTGGCCTGCCATGCTGCGCTCCTTGTGGATGCAGGCGGCATGCCGCCTGCGGTCATGCGGCCGGCGCGGATTGGACCGAACCTTCCCGTGCCTCGTCGCGCTCCAGGGCCTCCAGCGCGCCCAGCACGCCCAGCGTCCGCAGTCGCTCCAGATGCAAGGCCAACGCGTCGACGAAGACGGGCTTTCTGCCCAGGTCGCCGAAAACCGGCCGGAACCCGGCCAGCACCGTGGCCCGGCGATGCGCTGCCTGCGACGGCGACGAAGCCGTGGCGGCCACGTCGGCGCGCGCCAGCAGTTTGGCCAGCGCCCCGGCCAGCGGATCCTGGATGGAATAGGCGTTGCCCTGTTCGTCGTAGCCACGCAGGTAGTGCAGCCATGCGGCCACGGCCATGGCCAGCCGGCTGAAATCGTCGCCCCGCTGCTTGCGGTCACGGATGGCGGCGAGCAGGCGCTGCGGCACCTTCTGCGAACCGTCCATCGCGACCTGCCGGGTGAGGTGCGGCAGCGCCGGATTGGCCACGCGCGCCAGGAAGCGCAGGCGATACTCATCCAGCCCCGACTCCGGAACGCCGCGCAGCGTGGGCCCGAGTTCCAGCCGCATCATGTCGTCAACGTAGCGGCGCAGCGCCGGCGTCGCGGCGGCCTCGCTGTTGGTGCGCAGGCCTAGCATCGAACCCAGGTAGGCGAATGCGGAATGCGGCGCGTTGACCATGCGCAGCTTGAGGCGTTCGTAGGGCGCGGCGTTGCGCACGAAGCTTGCGCCTGCGGTGTCCCAGGCGGGCCTGCCGGCCGCGAACTTGTCCTCGATGACCCAGTTCAGGAACGGCTCCCCAACCACGGGCCAGGCGTCCTCGAAGCCCAGGCGGTCCGCCACGCGCGCGCGGTCTTCGTCCTGCGTGCCCGGCACGATGCGGTCCACCATGGAATTTGGAAACGTGCACTGGTTGTCGATCCACGCGGTCAGGCCGACATCGACCCGCAGCGCGAAGGCCAGCACCAGGCTGCGCAAGGTGTCGCCGTTGGCGTGCAGGTTGTCGCAGGACAGCAGCGTGACCGGCGGCAGGCCGCGCTCGCGCCGCAGCGCCAGGCCGTACACCAGCATGCCTATGGTGCTGCGCGGCCTGACCGGATGTTCCAGGTCGTGCGCGATGTCCGGGTCGTCCCAGCACAGGTGGCCGGTGGACGGTTCGTGGCTGTAGCCCTTCTCGGTGACCGTCAGGCTGACGATGCGGGTCTGGGCGGAGGCGATGCGCTCCAGTACCGCCTGGGGATCCTCCTCGGCCACCACGATGCGCAACACCGACCCGACCACCCGCAGCTGTTCCCGCGTCTGCCCATCCGGGCCGGCGTCGCGCAGCGCCAGGGTGTACAGGCCGTCCTGCGGCGTCAGCGCATCGCGCGTGGCCGGGCTGCGCAGCGAAACCCCCACGATGCCCCAGCTAAGATCCCCGCTGGCGGCCATGGCCAGGTCGGTCACGGCCGCCTGATGGGCGCGGTGGAAGGCGCCTATGCCCAGATGCACGATGCCGGGCGTGACCCTGCTGCGGTCATACGCGGGGGATTCCACATCCTCGGGTAGATGCGACAGTGACTCCGAGTTCAAGCGTTCGAGCATGGATTACCAGTGCCATAGTGCGCCATCATGCGCCTGCCGGTTGACCGGCAGGTAGGCGCGTTGGTAGGGATATCTGGCGGCGAGCTCTTCGTCGATGTCGACGCCATGGCCCGGCGCGTCGCCAGGGTATAGCATGCCCTGGTTGAAGGTGTAAGCATGGGGAAACACTGCGTCGGTTTCGTCGGTGTGCCGCATGTACTCCTGGATGCCGAAATTCGGCACCCACAGGTCGAAATGCAGGGCCGCCCCCATGCAGGCCGGCGACAGGTCGGTGGCGCCGTGGCAGCCGGTACGCACCTGATAGAGCGCGGCCAGATCGGCAATGCGGCGCAGATGCGTGATGCCGCCCGCATGCACCACCGTGGCGCGGATGTAGTCGATCAGCTGGTTTTCGATCAGGTCCTTGCAATCCCAAATGGTGTTGAAGACCTCGCCCACCGCGATCGGCGTGACCGTGTGCTGACGGATCAGCCGGAAGGCTTCCTGGTTCTCCGCCGGCGTGGCGTCCTCCATCCAGAACAGGCGGAATGGCTCCAGCGACTTGCCCAGGCGGCCAGCCTCGATGGGCGTGAGCCGGTGATGCACGTCGTGCAGCAGATGGGTGTCCCAGCCCACCGCATCGCGCACCCGCTGGAACAGGCGCGGCGCGTGGTCCAGGTACTTTTCCGTGGACCAGTCATGCTCGGACGGCAGCGAGCCGTCGGCGGGTTCGTAGAACATGCGGCCGCGCCCCACCCCATAGACCGAGTTCAGCCCCGGCACCCCGCTTTGCGCGCGGATGGCCAGGTAGCCCAGCTCGCGATAGCGCAGTACCTCGTCCACGGTTTCGTCGATGTCGCGGCCATTGGCGTGGCCGTAGACCATGACGCCCGAGCGGCTCTTGCCGCCCAGCAGCTGGTACAGCGGCATGCCGGCGGCCTTGGCCTTGATGTCCCACAACGCCGTATCCACGGCAGCGATCGCGGACATGGTGACCGGGCCGCGCCGCCAGTACGCGCCGCGGTACAGGTATTGCCAGATGTCTTCGATCTGCTGCGGGTCGCGGCCGATCAGGCAGGGAATCACGTGCTCGGTCAGGTAGGCCGCCACGGCCAGTTCGCGGCCATTGAGGGTGGCGTCGCCAATGCCATACAGACCTTCATCGGTTTCTATCTTCAAGGTAACGAAGTTGCGCCCGGGGCTGCAGACGATGACGCGCGCTTGGGTAATCTTCATGGATGGTCCTGTGGAATGCTGGAAACCCCTGGCCGACGCCGGGCGCCTACATCACCGCGCCCAGCTGCCAAGGCACGAACTCGTTCTGGCCGTAGCCGTGTTCCTCGCTGCGCGTGCGCCGGCCCGAGGCCGTTTCCAGCATCAGACGGAATATGCG
This sequence comes from Achromobacter sp. D7-1, assembly GCF_059760445.1. Classification (NCBI taxonomy): domain Bacteria; kingdom Pseudomonadati; phylum Pseudomonadota; class Betaproteobacteria; order Burkholderiales; family Alcaligenaceae; genus Achromobacter; species Achromobacter sp. D7-1. The sequence goes on from NZ_JCBAMT010000001.1 coordinate 210,039, forward strand.
CTCGCCCATCTGGGCCACGCTTTGCGCGCCATCAACCACTTCCCCACAATTGATGTCGATGTCGTCGGACTGCCGCTGCCACAGCGCCGTGTTGGTCGACAGTTTCAAGGAGGGCGCGGGCGCACAGCCGTAGGCCGAGCCGCGGCCGGTGGTGAAACAGATCAGGTTGGCGCCGCCGGCGACCTGGCCGGTGGCGGAAACCGGGTCGTAGCCCGGCGTATCCATGAACACCAGCCCGCGTTCGCGCACCGTCTCGGCATACTCATACACGTCGGCCAGACGGGTCGTGCCGCTCTTGGCGATGGCGCCCAGGGACTTTTCCAGGATGGTGGTCAGCCCGCCAGCCTTGTTGCCAGCCGAAGGGTTGTTGTCCATTTCGGCGTCGTTGCGGGCGCAGTAGTCCTCCCACCAGCGCAGCCGGGCCAGCAGCTTGGCCGCCACCTCGGGCGTGGCCGCGCGCCGGGTGAGCAGGTGCTCGCCGCCGTAGATCTCTGGCGTCTCCGACAGGATGGCGGTGCCGCCGTGGCGCACCAGCAGGTCCACGGCCGCTCCCAGCGCCGGGTTGGCGCTGATGCCCGAATAGCCGTCGGAGCCGCCGCATTGCAGGCCTACGGTCAGCTTGCCGGCGGGTACGGGCTGGCGGCGGACCCGGTCGGCCTGCGCCAGCATGGCCCGCACCAGCTCGATGCCGTGCTCCACCGTCTTGCGCGTGCCCCCGGTCTCCTGGATGTTGAAGGTGTGCAGCAAGCCGCTCTCGCGCAGCCCTTCCTGCTCCATCAGGCCGCCGATCTGATTGGTCTCGCAGCCCAGGCCCAGCACCACCAGGCCCGCGAAATTAGGATGGCGGGCGTAGCCGCCCAGCGTGCGGCGCAAGAGGCGCAAGGGTTCGCCTTCGCTGCCGGTGGCGCAGCCCGCGCCATGCGTCAGCGCCACCACCCCGTCCACGTTGGGATATGCGGCCAGCGCATCCGGATGGATGTCGCGGCGGAAATGATCGGCGATGGCGCGCGCGGCGGTGGCGGAACAGTTCACGCTGGTGAGGATGCCGATGTAGTTGCGCGTGGCGACGCGGCCGTCGGCCCGAACGATGCCGTCGAACTGCGCGGGTTTGTCCACGTAGTCGGTGGCGCGCGCGTCGGCCCCCACGGCGTAGTCGCGCTCGAAGTCGGAGAACTCCAGGTTCTGGGTATGGACATGCGAGCCGGCCGGGATGTCGCAGCGCGCCACGCCTATGACCTGGTTGTAGCGCCGCACCGGCTCGCCGGCGGCGATGGCGCGCGTCGCCACCTTGTGGCCAGGCGGCACCAACCCTCGCACGATGACGTTTTCGCCGGCCAGGCGCATGCCGCCGGCCAGTTGGCGCCTGGCGATCACCACGTTGTCCGCCGGGTGGATGCGTATGACCGCGGTATCGGTTTCTGACATGGAAGGCTCCTGGCGCGCTTGCCGCTAACCGTCGATCAGCGACGGATCCCAGGCGTGGACGCGCTGCCGCTGCTCGCCCAGGCCGGCAATGCCCAACCGCATCTCGTCACCCGCCTTCAGGTACACGGGCGCGGGCTTCTGGCCCATGCCCACCCCTGGCGGCGTGCCGGTGCTGATCAGGTCGCCCGGGTACAGCGTCATGAAGCGGCTGACGTAGGACACAAGCTGCGCCACGCCGAACACCATGGTGCGGGTGCTACCGTTCTGATAGCGCTTGCCGTTGACCTCCAGCCACATGTCCAGCGCCTGCGGCTCGGCGATCTCGTCGGCGGTGACCAGCCACGGGCCGACGGGGCCGAAGGTGTCGCAACCCTTGCCCTTGTCCCAGGTGCCGCCGCGCTCGATCTGGTACTCGCGTTCGGACACGTCGTTCACCACGCAATAGCCGGCCACGTGCTTCATGGCGTCGGCTTCGCTGACGTAGCGGGCCCGGTCGCCGATCACCACGCCCAGCTCGACTTCCCAGTCGGTCTTGACGGAGGCTTGCGGCAGCACCACCGGATCATTGCAGCCGACCACGGCCGAGGTGGGTTTCATGAAAATCACCGGCTCGGCCGGTACCTGCAAGCCGGACTCAGCCGCATGGTCGGCGTAGTTCAGGCCGATGCAGATGAACTTGCCCATGCCGCTCCAGGGCGGCGCCAGGCGGCCCGGGCGATCCACCAGCGGCAGGCTGGCCGGGTCCAGCGCGCGCAGCGGCGCCAGGCCGGCCTGCGTGAGCGTGGCGGCGGCAATGTCCGGCAGCACGGCCGACAGATCCCGCACCTGCCCATTGGCATCAAGCATGCCGGGCTTCTCTGCGCCTTTCGCGCCATAACGCAACAATTTCATCGCATGTTCCTCGTGTGTGTCGTAGATGTTCAGTTCGACCAGCCGCCGTCGATGACCTGGGCGGTGCCGGTGGTGAAGGCGGACTCGTCGCTGGCCAGGTACAGCGCCAACAAGGCGATTTCCTCGGCGCTGCCGATGCGGCCCATGGGTTGGCGGGCAACGAAGGCGGCCTCGACGGCGGCCAACGTCTGTCCGCCAGCGCTGGCCTGCGCCTCGATGCGCTGGCGCAGCGAAGGCGATTCCACCGTGCCCGGGCAGATGGCGTTGCAGCGTATGCCCTGGCCCACGTAGTCCGCGGCCACCGACTTGGTCAGCCCGATCACCGCCGCCTTGGTGGCGCCGTAGACGCAGCGGTTGGGCGCGCCCTTGATGCTGGACGCCACCGAGGCCATGTTGACGATGGAGCCGCCGCCGCGCGCCAGCATGCCGGGCAGGCAGGCGCGGATCATGCGGTACATGGACTTCACGTTCAGCTCGAACGAGAAGTCCCAGGCCTGTTCATCGCAGTCCAGGATGGTCCCGGCATGCACGAAGCCGGCGCCGTTGAACAGCACGTCCACCGGCCCGGCCTCGGCGACCAGCGCGCCGATCGCGGCGGCGTCAGTCACGTCCAGCGCACGGCGCCGGCATCCCGCCAGGGTCTCGAGCGCCCCGCCGTTGATGTCCAACGCCAGCACGTCGGCGCCTTCGCGGGCATAGACCTCGGCCACGGCGCGGCCTATGCCCTGGCCTGCGGCGGTGACGATGGCGGTCTTGCCTTGCAGTCTTCCGGTCATGACGATTTCCTCTTTACTTGGCCATGCCCATGACGGTGGGCAGCCAGAGTGTGATCTGCGGGATATAAGTAATGGCGATCAGCGCCGCGAACAGCGGCACCAGCCAGGGCAGGATGGCGACCGTGGTCCGTTCCACCGACAGCTTGGAAACGCGCGCCAGCACGAACAGCACCATGCCCATGGGCGGATGCAGCAGGCCTATCATCAGGTTCAGCGTCATGATCAGGCCGAAATGGATCGGGTCGATGCCGAGCTTGAGCACGATGGGCAGCAGGATAGGCACCAGGATGGTGATGGCGGCGATGGTGTCGATGAAGCAGCCCACGATCAGGATCAGCACGTTGGCCATCAGCAGGAATACCCACTTGTTCTGCGTCACGCTGAGAATGCCGTCGGTCAGCGCCTGGGCGGCCTGGGTGGTGGTCAGCAGCCACGCGAACACCGAGGCGGCGGTGACGATGAACAGCACCGAAGCCGTGGTCTCTATGGTGTCGAAAGTGGCTTTGGCCAGGGTCCGCAAGGTCATGGAGCGATAACGCACCAGCCCCAGGAACAGCGCCCATATCACCGCGGCCACGGCGGCCTCGGTGGGCGTGAACCAGCCCAGCGTCATGCCCCCGATCAGGATGACGGGCGCCATCAGCGCCATCACCGCCGAAAAGTTGTAGCGCCAGTCCAGCGCCAGCAACACCGCGAAGGCGATGCCCGCGGCCAGATTGGCCGACACGCCCGCCTCGGTCATGAGCCAGATCGCCAGCGGGAACGCCAGCACGATGCCGACTTCCAGCCCGGCTGCGCCCAGCCGCTTCCAGTCGAAAGACACATCGCCGCCCCAGTTGTTGCGGCGCGCGTAGTAGGCCACGGTCAGCATCATCAGCACGGTCAGCACCGCGCCGGGGATCAGGCCCGCCAGGAACAGCGAACCGATGGATACGTTGGCCATCATGCCGTAGATCACGAAAGGCAGCGACGGCGGGATGATGGGGCCCAGCGTGGCCGAGGCGGCCGTCACGCCCACCGCGAACTCGGTCTCGTAGCCGTGGTCCTTCATGGCCTTGATCTCGATGGTGCCCAGGCCCGCGGCGTCGGCGATGGCGGTGCCGGACATGCCGGCGAACACCACCGAGCCGATGATGTTCACCTGCCCCAGCCCGCCGCGCATCCAGCCCACCAGCGCCACGGCGAAGTTATAGATGCGGCCGGTGATGCCGGCGATGTTCATCAGGTTACCGGCCAGGATGAAGAACGGCACGGCCAGCAGCGGGAAAGACTCTACGCCCGCGATCATGCGCTGCGCCACCACCACGTCGGGCACGCTGCCCGAAATCAGCACGAACAGCAGCGACGCGCCCGCCATGGCCACCGCCACCGGCAGGCCGAAGATCATCAACAGCAGAAAGGTTCCGATCAGTATGCCCATGTCTCGCTTCCGGTTGTCGTTGTCGGGTTCCGGGGCTGCCCCGGCTAGTCCTGCGACTCGTAGGCCGCGGGGTTTTCCAGGATGGAGTAGCCCTGGCGCCAGTTGCGCGCCGACACCTGCACCGAGCGCAGGAACATCAGGACGAACCCCGCCAGCGCCATCCAGTAGACGTAGGCCTTGTTCCAGAACAGCGTGGTCATGGGCTCGTCGCCCACCAGCACGATGTAGCGGTAGGTGAGCCATACCGCATAGCCGAAGAATGCCGTGCGCAACAGGTCGATGATGGTGGCCAACGCCCGGCCGGCGGGACGCGGCAGATAGCGATAGAGGAAGTCCACCTGGATGTGGCGGCAGGCCCGCACGCACATGGCCGAACCAATGAACACCACGCCGATCAGGCAATAGACGGCAAGTTCCTCGGTCCAGGCATAGGAATCGTTCAGCACATAGCGCGAAAAGAACTGCAGGAAGACCAGTAGCGCCATGACCCAGAAGATGCCCAGGCAGATCCAGTCCTCGGGCTGGTAGCCAGCCAGGCTGACCTCGTGCTGGTCGGCTTCCTCGAAACTGTGGACGATTTCTTCCGCCGTGGCGGGCGGCTGGTGCCCGGCGGGATGGACAGGGTTGTTGCTGGCGGCCGCCATGACGGCGGCCTTGGCATCTGAATGCATGGCGTTCCCCTTGTGCGGAATCGGACGGGTCGCTGCGGGGCCGCGCTGACGGCCCCGGGTGCGCTTACTTCACGGCCTGGATCCGTTCCCAATCCGATTTTTCGTAGCCGTACTGCTTGAACGGCACCTTCTCCAGCACGGTGTCGCGGAAATCCGCGACGTTCACTTCCGCCACGTTCAGGCCGCGCTTGCGGAACACCTCGACCATCTTCTTCTCGCTTTCGGCGACCTCGGCGGACGCCTTTTCCGCCGCCTGCTGCGCGACTTCGGAGAAGATCTTCTTGTCCTCGTCGGACAGGCTCTTCCACAGCTTTCCCGAGATGACCGTGTTCAGGTGATCGACGATGTGGCCCGTGAGGATGATGTTCTTCTGCACTTCGTAGAACTTCTTGGCCTCGATGGTCGTCAGCGGATTCTCCTGCGCTTCCACGGTGCCGTTCTGCAAGGCCAGATAGACCTCGGCAAAGGCGATCGGCGCGGTGTTGGCGCCGCAGGCGCGCGGCATGGCCAAATAGGCAGCCACGTCGGGCACGCGGATCTTCAGGCCCTTCATTTCGGAACACTTGGTGAAGGCGCGGTTGGAGGTGGTCTGGCGCGTGCCGTAGTACGTGGTGGCGACGATGTGGTTGCCGCTCTTCTCGTCGTAGCCGCGCGTGAGCTCTTTGTAGATGTCGCTCTTGGTGTAGGCGATCAGGTGCTCGGGATTGCGGAAGATGTAGGGGTAGTAAGTGACGCCGATGCGGGGAAAGCTCTTGGCCGCGAAGCTGGAGCCCGAGATGATGATGTCCACCGTGCCCAGGGTCAGGCCCTGGTTGATGTCGTTTTCCTTGCCCAGCTGCGAGGCTGGGTACACGTCGATCTGGTAGCGGCCGTTGGTGCGTTTGCCGATTTCCTGCGCCGCCCAGACGGAAGCGGTATGGAAGGGTTCGGATGTCTCGTACACGTGGGCCCACTTGAGCTTGGTCTGCGCCAGCACGCTGCCGCTGGCGGCGAGCGCCAGGGCGGCAACCAGCGCCTTGACGGCGTTGCCTAGGTTCATGTCGTCTCCTCGTTGTTTTTTGAATGCCCGGCGTGGCGGCCCATGGTGGACCGCCAGCGGTTCATGCTTCAACTACAAGTTGCACCTTGGTACTGCGACTGCGATCCGCCGCCAGCTCGAAGGCCTCGAATGCCTGCGACAACGGCAACTGCGCGCTCATCAGGGGTCGCACGTCCACCTTGCGCGTACGCAGGTAAGAGACCGCCCAATCGAACTCCACGCCCGCGCGGAACGCGCCGACATAGTCGAGCTCCCGCGCCATGATGTTGTTGGCCGGAAACGCGATGCCCTCGGCCGGCAGCGTTCCCACTTGCACGATGCGGCCGCCGCGCCGCGTCGCCGTCAGGCAGGTCGCCAGCGCCGCCGGGCTGCCGGCGGCCTCGATGCTGATGTCGGCGATATCGGCCAGATCGGTGGGCGCGAGCAGGTCGCTGCGCATGGCCTCATCGGCGCCGACCTGACGCGCCATGTCCAGCGGCCGGTCGGCCACGTCCACCACCGTCACGCGCGCCGCGCCCGCCAGTCTGGCTGCCAACACGGTCATGCAGCCTATGGTGCCGCCCCCCGTCACCAGGACATGCTTGCCCATCATCGGCCCAGCCCGGTTGACGCCGTGCAGGCCGATGGACAGCGGCTCGGCACAGGCGATCTCGCCCAGCGAGACATCCTCTTCCGGCACCGGCGTCAGTTGCCGCTCGCCCATCACGAAACGCTCGCGGAACATGCCTTGCACATGCGGATAGAGGCTGGCGCTGCCGAGAAAGCGCATATTGCGGCAAAGATTGTCGCGGCCGGCGCGGCAGTAATCGCAGCCGCCACAGGGATGAGAGGGATTGATCGCAACCTTCATGCCCGGCGCCACCGAGCGCACGGCCTCGCCGGTGCGCAGCACCACGCCCGAGGCCTCGTGCCCAGGGATGAGAGGCTCGCGGATGACGAAGGCGCCCACGCGGCCATGCAGGAAATAGTGCAGGTCGGATCCGCAGATGCCCGCCGCCCCAAGCCTCAGTTCCACCTCGTGCGGCGCCAGCGGCGCGACTTCGTCCGGTTCCAGGCGCAGGTCGCGCGCCCCGTGGATGCGACAGGCCAGCGTCATGGCGATTTTCTCCTGGTCATTCCGAACGGGGGGCACCGGCGCGTGATGCTCATGGTGTCGTCTGCTCCCGGCTGGCTAGCGGTTGGCCGGGAGCGTCTGCGCCGGGCCAGCTTGCGGTAAGGCGGTCATGCGAGCAGGCCAGATGATGATGCATGGCGGCGCGCGCGCCGCGGTCGTCGCCGGCGCGAATGGCGTCGATCACCTTGCGATGCTCGGCAATCGCGGCCGCCCAACTGGAAGGATTTTCGAAGTAGTCGCCCAGCTTCACGGACAAGGGGTTGTGGCGCTCGTCGAACAGTTCGCTCACCACGCGCACCAGCACGGCATTGTTCGCCATCTCGGCGACGCGCAGATGGAACAGCCGGTCGCCGCGGATCGGCACGTTGCCGGCCAGCGCCTCGTCTTCCATGGTGCCGACGGCTTCGGCCAAACCATCCACCAGCGCGGGGGAGTTGCGCAACGCGGCCTGCGCGGCCAGTTCGCCTTCGATCACCTGGCGGGCGCGTATGGTTTCCAGCGGGCTCTCGGCCATCAGGCTGGCGCGCGGCCCCCCGGCCAGGCTTTGCACATAGACGCCCGAGCCCATGCGCACTTCCACCCAGCCTTCGACCTCCAGCGCGATCAGCGCCTCGCGTACCGAAGGGCGCGACACGCCCAACTTGAGCGCGAGATCGCGCTCGGGCGGCAGGCGCGCGCCGACCGGAAACTCGCCCGTCTCGATCAGCAAGCGGAGCTGGTCGGCGATCTGGCGGTACAGGCGGCGAGGTTCGATGGTCTGGATCGGCATGGACTGGATGGAAAATTCAGGCCAAAAGGTAAAGTGGCCTTACCAATTGACCAAATCTTGCGCCGCTCCCGCATGCGTCACAATTAGGGTTTGCCCAAAGATCCACGCGATGGCTTCGCGGGCAATGCATATCTGTTAAAAAGCCGCCACACCCAGCCCACTTTCAGCATCCATGTCACACAATCCGCATCACTCGCCCTACAAGAGCACAGGCGGCCTGCGTCGCATCCTCAATGCGCTGCGCTACTCCCTGCAGGGCCTGAAGGCCGCCATCAAGTACGAGGCGGCTTTCCGCCAGGAACTGGCGCTGGCCGTGCTGATGATTCCGGCCGCGTTCTTCCTCGGCCGAACCACGGTCGAAGTGTTTTTCCTGATCGGCACGGTGATCATGGTGCTGGCGGTGGAGTTGCTGAATTCCGCCATCGAAGCGCTGGCCGACGCGCTTTCGGTCGAATCGCACCCGCTCCTGGGCCGCGCCAAGGACCTGGGCAGCGCCGCGGTGATGCTGCTGCTGATCTTCGCCGGGACGGTCTGGGTGGGCGTGGCCATCAGCCGTTTCGTCATGCATTGACACGGCTAGTCATCTCCGGGGAGATGCGCCGCTATTTATACTGGGAGCCATGATGCCTAGATCGACGCCCAATTCTTCTGAGCGCATTGTCATCGTCGGCGGCGGCGCCGGCGGCCTGGAATTGGCGGCCAAGCTGGGCCGCGTGCATGGCCGGCAGCACATCACGCTGGTCGACAGCCGCCCCTTCCATATCTGGAAGCCCTCGCTGCATGAGGCGGCCGCGGGCACCTTGGACATCCACCAGGAAGGCCTGTCCTACCTGATGCTGGCCCATATGAACGGGTTTTCGTTCGCGCAAGGCCGCCTGGAACAGGTCGACCGCGAGCAACGCCGCATCACCCTGGACGCGGTGAACGACGCGCAGGGCCAGGAAGTCCTGCCGCGCCGCGAACTGGCCTACGACACCCTGGTGCTGGCGATGGGCAGCACCTCCAATTTCTTCAATACCCCCGGCGCGGCCGAACACGCGGTGACGCTGGATTCCACCGAAAACGCCGAGCAATTCCGCCTGACCATGCTCAAGGCCATGGCGCTGGTGGACCAGGCCAAGGTGCGCAACCCCTCGGCCCGGCTGGATCTGGTGATCGTGGGCGGCGGCGCCACCGGCGTCGAACTGGCGGTGGAACTGGTCGAGGCCAGCCACGTGGTCAGCGCCTACGGCCTGCCCAATTTCCAAGCCGAACGTGACCTGGCCATCACCCTGGTCGAGGGCGCGCCGCGCATCCTGTCGGCCCTGCCCGAAAAAATCTCAGTGGCGGCCACCAAGCGGCTGACCGAGTTGGGCATCCGGGTCGAAGCCTCCTGCAGGGTCTCGGAAGTCACGGCCGACAGCGTCAAGACGGCCGATGGCCGCGAATTCCCCGCCCAGCTCTGCATGTGGGCCGCCGGCATCCAGGGTCCGGCCCTGCTGGCCGACCTGGGCCTGCCGCTGAACAAGGTGGGCCAGCTGGAAGTGAACGAACGGCTGGAAACCGCCGATCCGCACATCCTGGCGCTGGGCGACTGCTGCGCCGCGCCCTGGCGCGACGGCCGCAGCGTGCCGGCCCGCGCGCAGGCCGCGCACCAGGAAGCCGACTACCTGGCCAAGAAGCTCACCGCGCGCCTGCGCCACGCGGCCGAGCCCACCGCGCCCTATTTCTACGAGGACCACGGTTCGCTGGTGTCGCTGGGCCAGGACGCCGGGGTCGGCAGCCTGATGGGCAAGCTGGCGGGGCGGGGACTGTTCGTAAGCGGTACACTGGCACGCCTGATGTACATGAGCCTGCACCTGATGCACCACAAGGCGGTGCTCGGCATCTCGCGTACCGCCTCCCTTGCCCTGGCCCGCCTGCTCATGCGGCGCACGCGCCCGCGGGTCAAACTGCACTGAACTCCCATGAATTTCCTGCAAAAACTCGAACACGCCTGGACCACCAGCAACTCGCTCCTGCAAGTCGGGCTGGATCCCGATCCGCAGCGCTTCCCGCGCGAATTGCAGGACAAGCCGGACGCTATCTTCCAGTTCTGCCGCGACATCGTGGACGCCACCGCGCCCTACGCCTGCAGCTTCAAGCCGCAGATCGCCTACTTCGCCGCGCACCGCGCCGAAGACCAGCTGGAAGCGCTGTGCCAGCACATCCGCGAGAAGCATCCGGACCTGCCCATCGTGCTGGACGCCAAGCGTGGCGACATCGGCTCCACCGCCGAAAACTATGCCCGCGAAGCCTACGAACGCTACCAGGCGCATGCGCTGACCGTCAGCCCCTACATGGGCCTGGACTCGGTCGAGCCCTACCTGGCGTGGCGCGACCGCGGCGTGATCGTGCTGTGCCGCACCTCCAACCCCGGCGGCTCGGACCTGCAATTCCTGAAGATGGACAATGGCGAGCCGCTGTACCTGCACGTCGCGGGCCTGGTTGCCGACAAATGGAACGCCAACGGCCAGTGCGGCCTGGTGGTGGGCGCGACCTTCCCGAATGAGCTGGCCGCGGTGCGCGAGCGCATCGGCGACGCGGTGCCCCTGCTGGTGCCGGGCATCGGCGCCCAGGGCGGCGACATCACCGCCACCGTGAACGCAGGCGCCAACGCGGCCCGCAGCGGCATGATGATCAACTCTTCCCGCGCCATCATCTACGCCAGCGGCGGCGACGACTGGCGCGAAGCCGCCGGCACGGCGGCCAAAGGCCTGCGCGACGCGATCAACGCGGTGCGCTGATCCGGCGGGGGGCTTGCCCCCCTGCCGCGGAAATCCTTGCTTCAGCGCCGGTTGACCGGCGCTCCCAACAACTCCAGCAGGCCACGCAGCGCATAATCCACCGCTGCCTGGCGCACTTGCGCACGGTCGCCCGGGAACACGTGGGTGACGGCGCGGCTGCTGATGCCCTCGCCCGCACGCAGCGCGAAACCGAAGCACACCATGCCCACCGGCTTGCCGGGTGTGGCCCCGCCAGGACCGGCAATGCCGGTCGTCGATACCGCCACATGCGCAGCGGGGGACGCCAACAGCACGCCATTGGCCATCTCCAGCGCCACCGGTTCGCTGACGGCGCCGAAGTGGTGCAAGGCGTCGGGCGACACGTCCAGCTCGGAGACCTTGGCTTCGTTGCTGTAGGTGACGAAGCCGCGCTCGAACCAGTCGCTGGAACCCGCCACCGCGGTCATCGCGCCGGCCAGCAGGCCGCCGGTGCAGGATTCGGCCGTGCCCAGCATCCAACCCTTGCGCCGCAGCGTTTCGCCCAGCCTTTCGGCCAGCGCCAGCGACGTGGCCTGCGCCAGTTGCCCGGCCGACAGATTCGGCCGGCTGCCTTCTTGTTGTCCGCTCATCCCAAGACTCCAGTGCGCACGACCAGCGCCATGACCAGCAAGGCGTATGCGGCCGCCACGATATCGTCCCACATCACGCCGAAACCGCCCTTGATGTGGGCGTCGAAGAACTTGATGGGAGGCGGCTTGACGATGTCGAACGTGCGGAACAGCACGAACGCCAGCGCCTGCGACAACCAGCCCGCTGGCGTCAGCCAGAGCACCAGCCAGAACGCCACCATCTCGTCCCAGACCATTCCGACATGATCCGACTGCTGGAGTTCACGGCCGACGCGATGGCAGGCCCAGCATCCGTACAAAAAAGCCAGCGCCAGGAACACGCCGATTGCCAGGTCCGATGCGGCGGGCGCGGCGGCGACCCAGATCGTCCAGGCCAGCAGCGTGCCCCAGGTGCCCGAGGCCGGCCGGATCAGGCCGCTGCCGAAGCCGAAGGCAATGAGCCTCCCCGGATCCCGGCAGACCCAGGACAACGGTGGATATGCGGTCCGGGCGCGGTCGCGCATGGAGGTGGGACGATTGTCGGTCGCGGACATGGGGGGTGAGGGTTGGAACGCGGCGGATCAAGCCGCGGGAAAGTGATCGAAACCCGCCGGCAACTCGGCCAGGGGCTGGCCCTGGCTGTCCAGCACGGACAGGCCGGGCTGCGCCTGGGTCTGCCCCACGCGGGTGACGCGCGCGCCGGCCGACGCCGCCGCGGCCAGCACGGCCTCGCGCCGGGAGACGGGCGCGGTGAAGCATAGCTGGTAGACGTCGCCACCGCCCAGCACCGCGCGGCGCAGCGGCGCATCTTCCAGGGACGCCAGGGCGGCTGCCACGGGCATCTGCGCGTAATGCAGCGTGGCGCCCACGCGGCTGGCGGCCAGGATGTGGCCCAGGTCCTGCAGCAGGCCGTCGGAGAGGTCAATGGCGGCATGGGCGACGCCGCGTAGCGCCATGCCCAGCGTCACCTGGGGCTGCGGCCATTCGAGGGCGCCACGGGTCGCCGCGAGCAGCGCGGGGTTGGCGGGGTACTGCCCGTCCAGCAGGCGGTAGGCGACGTCAGCCGCCCCCAGTTCGCCCGATACCCAGATGTCGTCCCCAGCGCGCGCGCCGTCGCGGCGCAGGGCCTGCCCGGCGGGTACTGCGCCGAACACGGTGACGCTGATGGCAAGGTCATGCGCGCTGCGGGTGGTGTCGCCGCCGATCAGCGGGCAGTCGTGAGCGCCGGCCAACGCATGGAAGCCTTCGGCGAACGCCGCCAGCCAGGGCTCGTCCAGCCGCGGCAAGGCCAGGCCCAGCACGCAGCCGATGGGACGGGCGCCCATGGCGGCCAGGTCGGACAAGTTCACCGCCAGGGCCTTGTGTCCCAGCGACTTCGGATCGACATCAGGAAAGAAATGGCGGCCTTCCAGCAGCAGGTCCGTGCTGGTAGCCACCTGCTCGCCGGGCGGGACGGGGAACAGGGCGCAATCATCGCCCACGCCCAGCAGGCCGGCAGGGGCCGCGCGGGTGAAATAGCGCGCGATCAAATCAAATTCGGACGCCAAGGCAACTCCGCAGTCCGGCGCAGCTGGCCGGCATTGAAACCCACGGGGGCTTGCCGCCCCCACAAATCATGCGGCGCGCCCCCGCACAACCAGAGGGGCCACCCGCGACACCAGTCGCAAGAAACAGGTGCTCCCCCAATCCGGGCCGCGCGGATCCGGCTCCGCCGGTCCGCAGCGGCGCCCCCCTGGGGGGGAAGCGCGCAGCGCTTCGGGGGGGGAAGACTACCTCTTGTTGACTTCGTTCGCGCGCACGTCGGCCGCCAGCTTGTCGAGCACGCCGTTGACGAACTTGAAGCCGTCGGTGCCGCCGAACGACTTGGCCAGTTCGACGGCTTCATTGATGGCGACCTTGTACGGCACTTCGACGTGATGGATCAGTTCGAAGCTGCCGATCAGCAGGATGCCATGCTCGACTGGCGACAGTTCGGCCAGCGGACGGTCGACATAGGGCGTGAAACGCTGACGCAACGCAGGCGCTTCGCGCAGCACGCCATGCAGCAAGGTCTTGAACCACTGCGCGTCGGCCTCGGAAAAGTCCTCGGTGTCGCGCAGATGGGCGTCGATCTCGCCGGCGTCCTGCGTGCCTTCGCCGCCGCGCAGCAGCCACGCGTACACGCCCTGCAGGGCGAACTCGCGGGCGCGGCGGCGCGCGCTGCGCGCGTTGGCGCGGGCTTGCGCCGCGCTATCAGCGCTGGTCGTCGTCTTCTTCGTCGTCAAAATCTTCGTCCTCGTCTTCGTCGTCTTCGTCTTCTTCCTCGGGCTCCAGGGCCGCCACCAGGTTGGCCATTTCAACGGCCACCTGGGCGCAATCGCGGCCCTTGCCGGCGGCGCGCGCCTGCGCCTGCTCGTCGGTGTCGACGGTCAGCACGCCATTGGCGACGGGGATGCCGGTTTCCAGGGAAATACGGGTGATTGCAGTGGCCATTTCATTGCTGACCACTTCAAAGTGATAGGTCTCGCCGCGGATGACCGCGCCCAGCGCGATCAGGGCGTCGAATTCAAACGTTTCAGCCATGTGGGACAGGGCCACGCCCAGTTCCAGGGCGCCCGGAACGGTGGCGACCATCACGTCGCGCTCGTCCACGCCCAGTTCGGCCAGTTCCTTCAGGCACGCTTCGAGTTCGGCCTGGCCGATTTCCTCGTTGAAGCGGGCGCGTACGATGCCGATGTGCAGCCCTTCGCCGTTCAGGTCGGGGGTAAGGATGTAAGGGTTCATATGTCGGCCTTCAGTGTGTTGCGGGAGTATTCGGAGGGTCGCAATCGTAACCCGTAATGGTGAGCGAGAAGCCCGCCATGCTGGGCATCTTGCGCGGCCGGGCCAGCAGCTTCATCTGGCCCACGTTCAGGTCACGCAGAATCTGGGCGCCTATCCCGTAGGTACGCAGGCCGTAACGGTCGGCGTTAGCCGGGTTGGCCTGGGCCTTCGGGTCATTCCAGCCGGCAATCTGGCCGAACAGGTGCTCCGTGGACGATTGGCAATTCATCAGCACCAGCACCCCGGCAGGCGCAGCCGCAATCGCTTGCAGGGCCTGCGCCACGCCCCAGCTGTGCGGGCTGGCGCCGGTGTCCAGCACGTCCAGCACGGAGGCCGGTTCGTGCACGCGCACCAGCGTTTCGGCATCGGGAGTCACGTTACCATGCACCAGCGCCAAATGGGCGGAGCCGGTGGCGGCGTCTTCGTAGGCCACGGCCTCGAACTCGCCCCAGGCCGTCTGCATGGTGCGCTTGCCCACGCGCTTGACGATGGATTCGTGTTCGCTGCGGTACTGGATCAGGTCGGCGATGGTGCCGATCTTCAGGCCGTGCTCGCGGGCGAACTGCACCAGGTCCGGCAGGCGGGCCATGGTGCCGTCGGGCTTGAGGATTTCACAGATCACGGCGGCGGGCGTCAGGCCGGCCATGGCGGTCAGGTCGCAGCCCGCCTCGGTGTGGCCGGCGCGCACCAGCACGCCGCCGGGCACCGCCCGCACCGGGAAGATGTGGCCGGGCTGGACCAGGTCCGCGGGCTTGGCGTCGCGCGCCACCGCCACCTGGATGGTGCGGGCGCGGTCGGCGGCCGAAATGCCGGTCTCGACGCCTTCGGCGGCCTCGATGGACTGGGTGAAGTTGGTGCCGTAGCGCGTGCCGTTGCGGGCCGCCATCAGGGGCAGGTCCAGCTGGCGGCAGCGCTCTTCGGTCAGGGTCAGGCAAACCAGGCCGCGGCCATGGGTCACCATGAAGTTGATGGCTTCGGGCGTGACGAATTCGGCGGCCATGACCAGGTCGCCCTCGTTTTCACGGTCTTCCTCGTCAACCAGGATGACGATGCGGCCGGCGCGCAGCTCGGCGATGATTTCGGCAACCGAAGCGATACCGAAGGATTCCGGCTCGGAGCCGGGCAAAGGGGACAACTGGACGGACATGGCGGGCACGTAAACCAGGCGGGAAAGCCCGGATTTTACCGCCCCTGGAGGCGGAACCCCTATCCGACCCTGCAGGCCCCGCCCGGCGGGGGCCTCCGGTAAACTTTCGCCCGGAGACCACCCCTTAAAAACCGAGCCAAGGAAACCCCACATGCAAGCCCTTGCGGCCATGCCTTTGACCGTCGCGGCGGCCGTCCGCGTCGTGCTGACCGACATCGACGACACCCTGACCACCGAGGGCCGCCTGCCGGCGGACGCCTACTTGGCGCTGGAGCGCCTGGAGCAGGCCGGCATCCAGGTCGTGCCCATCACCGGCCGCCCGGCCGGCTGGTGCGACCATATCGCCCGCATGTGGCCGGTGCGCGCCGTGGTCGGCGAGAACGGCGCGTTCTACTACGCCTATGACCGCCAGGCCCGACGCATGACCACCCACTACTGGACCGACGCCGCCTCGCGCCAGGCCAGCCGCCGCAAGCTGGACGCCATCCGCGACCGCGTCCTGGCCGAAGTGCCCGGCGCCGCCGTGGCCAGCGACCAGGATTACCGCGTGGCCGACCTGGCCATCGATTTCTGCGAGGACGTGCCGGCCCTGCCCGATGCCGCCATCAGCCGCATCGTCCAGATCTTCGAGCAAGCCGGCGCCCAGGCCAAGGTCAGCTCCATCCATGTCAATGGCTGGTTCGGCGACTACGACAAGCTCACCATGACGCGCACCATGTTCCAGCGCGAGTTCGGCACGGACGTGGCCAACGCCCTGGACAGCACTCTGTTCATCGGCGACTCGCCCAACGACGAGCCCATGTTCGCTTACTTCCCGATTTCGGTCGGCGTGGCCAATATCCAGGCCCAGCTGCACCGCCTGACGCACCGCCCCGCCTTCGTCGCCGCCTTCCACGGCGGCGCGGGCTTCGTCGAAATGGCCGACCGGCTGCTCGCCGCGCGGTCCACCCCAGCACAGCCGGCCTGAGGTCCGCACACCGTGGCGACATCCCCTTCCGCTTCCTCCCCGGCCGCCAACGACGGCCGCCGCAGCATCCAGTCGATCGAGGTGGGCGTGCCGCTGCTGGCCGCCCTGGTCGACGCCGGCAAGCCCCTGACCCTGCGCGACCTGGCCGCGGGCGCCGGCATGACCTCGGCCAAGGCGCACCCTTACCTGGTCAGTTTCATCCGCGTCGGCCTGGTGCAGCAGGACGCCATCACCGGCCAGTACGAGCTGGGCCCCTTCGCCCTGCAGATGGGGCTGGTGAGCCTGCAACGCCTGGACCCCGTGCGCGTCGCCATGCCGGAAATCGCCAAGCTGCAATCGGAAATCGGCCATACCCTGGGCATCGCCGTGCTCGGTTCGCACGGCCCCACCATGATCCACATGACCGAAGCCAGCTACCCGGTCCACGTGAACATGCGCAAGGGCACGGTGATGTCCATGCTGCACACGGCCACCGGCCTGGTGTTCGCGGCCTGGCTGCCGCCCAAGGTCAGCGAGCACTACATCGCGCGCGAGGAAGGCGACACCGCCGTCATCGCCAGCACGCCGCCCCCGCGCAAGGCCTCCCGCGCCAACATCGAGGCGCAGCTGGCCGACATCCGCGTGCACGGCATGGCGCGCGCGCTGGGCAACCCGCTGCCGGGCGTGGACGCGCTATCGGTGCCGGTGTTCGACAACACCGGCAATATCGTCCTGGCCCTGACCAGCCTGGGCCCCACCGGACTGTTCGACGTGGCCTGGGACGGCGCCATCGCCCGGCCGCTGCTGGCTTGCGCGCAGGAAATCTCGCGCAAGCTCGGCTACCGCAGCTGATAGGTTGAAATTCGCGCAAAAACGAACATAAATCGAAAAAAACGAACAAAAGCCGAAAAGAAACACAGGGACTTTCCCGAGTGCGTCCCCTCCTCTTCCATGTTTGAATTCAGGTTGAATTAAGTGACACGTCACACAAACAAAGAAAGAGGAGACACAAGATGCAAGCTCTGCGCCTGCTTCAGGCGGCCACGTTGGCCGCCTTCGCCCTGGGTGCGTCCGCCGCGCAAGCCGCCGACGCCTGCTCCAACCGCGGCGACCTGGACCAGATGTACTGCGACGCCAACAAGGACCTGGTGGCCGACACACCCACCGATCCGGCCAAGCTGAAGACGCCGTCCACCCTGGTGTTCACCTACACCCCGGTGGAAGACCCGGCGGTCTACGAAGACATCTTCAAGCCCTTCACCAAGCACCTGTCCGAATGCACGGGCAAGCGCGTGGTGTTCTATCAGGTGCAAAGCAACGCCGCGGAAATCGAGGCCATGCGCTCGGGCCGCCTGCACGTGGGCGGCTTCTCGACCGGCCCCACTGCCTTCGCCGTGAACATCGCGGGCGCCGTGCCGTTCGCGGTCAAGGGCTACGCCGACGGCTTCCAGGGCTACAACCTGATCGTCATCGTCAAGAAGGACAGCCCGTACCAGAAGCTGACCGACCTGAAGGGCAAGAAGCTGGCGCACACCGCGCCTTCGTCGAACTCGGGCCACATGGCGCCCGTGGCGCTGTTCCCCAAGGAAGGCTTGACCCCCGACAAGGACTACAAGGTCATCTTCTCCGGCAAGCACGACCAGTCCGTCATGGGCGTGAACTCCGGCGACTACGACGCCGCCGCCGTGGCCTCGGACGTGTTCAAGCGCATGGTCGAACGCGGCCAGGTCAAGGAAGCCGATTTCCGCGTGATCTACAAGAGCGAGAAGTTCCCGACCTCGTCGTTCGCCTACGCGCATGACCTGGAACCGAAGTTCCGCGACCAGATGCTCAAGTGCTTCTACGACTACCGCTTCCCGGCGGAAATGTCGAAGGCCTTCGACGGCGCCGACCGCTTCTATCCGGTGACCTACGAGAAGGACTGGGCCATCGTGCGCCAGGTCGCCGAATCCGGCGGCGAAAGCTTCAACCGCGCCGCCTACGACCGCGAATCCGCCAAGAGCAAGAAGTAATTCCGTATGACGACGTCGCTACGCATTTCCGGCCTGGTGAAGGAATACCGGGCCGGCCGGCCGGTACTCAACGGCATCGACCTGCAGATCGCGGGACAGGGGCTGACCGCCATCATCGGCCCCTCAGGCACCGGCAAGAGCACGCTACTGCGTTGCATCAACCGGCTGATCGAACCCACCAAAGGCGAGATCGTGCTGCAGTCGCAGGATGGATCCGTGGACCTGGCCCGCGTGCGTGGCGCGTCGCTGCGCCGCGCGCGCCGCCGCATCGGCATGGTGTTCCAGGAATACAACCTGGTCGAACGCCTGACGGTCATGGAAAACCTGCTGACCGGACGGCTGGGCTACACCTCCGCCGTGAAGGCGTGGATGCGCCGCTTCGAGCCCGAGGACATCCAGCATGCCTACAAGCTGCTGGACACCGTGGGCCTGGCAGGTTTCGCCGATCAGCGCGCCGACGCGCTGTCGGGCGGCCAGCGCCAGCGCGTGGGCATTGCCCGCGCGCTGATGCAGCGCCCGCAGTTGCTGCTGGCCGACGAGCCCACCTCCTCGCTCGATCCCAAGACCTCCGTCGAGATCATGGAATTGCTGTCCGAGCAGGGCAGCGCCACGGGCATCCCAGTCATCGTCAACATCCACGACGTCGAACTGGCGCGCCGCTACGCTACCCGCATCGTCGGCATGTCCGGTGGACACGTGGTCTATGACGGCGACGGCCAGGGGCTGGACGCCGCCATGCTCAAGACCATCTACGGAGGCGAGTCTTGGCTGGAATGATCCCCCCCCAAGGCGCCCGCCCCTTCGCCATGTCCGGGCGCGCCAAGGCCGGCGTGCTGTTGCTGCTGGCCTATACGCTGTATGCCGGCGCGCAGCTGGACTTCAGCTGGGCGCGCTTTGAAACCGGCATGGGCCACGCGTCCACGTTCCTGGCGCGCATGTTCCCGCCCAACTTCGAAAAGCCCGCCACCTTGTGGAAGGGCATCGCGGAGAGCCTGGAAATCGCCGTGCTGGCCTCGGTGCTGGGCATCCTCATCGCCCTGCCCATCGGCCTGCTGGGCGCGCGCAACATGATGCCGACCTGGGTATCGTGGCCCGCCCGCGCCATCGTGGCGCTGTGCCGCGCGCTGCACCCCGTCATCGTCGCCATCCTGTTCGTCAAGGCCGTGGGCTTCGGCGCGCTGGCCGGCATCCTGGCGCTGACGGTCGCGTCGGTCGGCTTCATCGGCAAGCTGTTCACCGAAGCCATCGAGGAAATTTCGCTCAAGCAGGTAGAAGCGGTGCGCGCCACGGGCGCGTCGTTCGCCAACGTGATCATCTTTGGCGTGCTGCCGCAGGTGTTCGCCCGCTTCATCGGCTTTGCGACTTACCAGTTCGACTCCAACCTGCGCAACTCCACCATGGTGGGGATCGTGGGTGCGGGCGGCGTGGGCGGCACGCTGTTCTCGGCGTTCCAGCGCTTCGACTACGACTTCGTCAGCGCCATCCTGCTGACCCTGATCGCCATCATCATGCTGGGCGAAATCCTGGCCGGCTTCGTGCGCGCCGTGTTCCTGGACAACCTGGGCTTTGACCGCATCCTGCAAGGCCGCTTTGCCGGCGCGCGCGGCATCGGCAGCAGCGCCACGCCAGTCAAGCGCCGGGCGGAGGTGGACGAATGAACGTCCATGCCTCCACCTTGAATCCGGCAGGCTCGCCGCGCGTCTGGCAACGCTACAGCATGGGCCAGCGCCTGTTGCGCTTCGCGCTCTACCTGCTGGTGGTCGCGGCCATCGTGCAGGCGATCCGCGGCGTCGAGGTCATTCCGGAGTTCCTGTACGACGCGCCCGAGCAGATGGCCGATCTGTTCCGGCGCATGTGGCCGATAGACTGGGCCTACTACCCGGAAGGCGTGCATGGCGCGCTGATCGAGACGCTGCACATCGCCACGCTGGGCACCATCCTGTCCGTGGTGATGGCGGTGCCGGTAGGCCTGCTGGCGGCCAACAACCTCACGCCCAGCAAGACCGTCAACATGCTGGCCAGGCTGATCCTGGTATCCAGCCGCTCGGTCAACTCGCTGGTGTGGGCGCTGCTGTTCATCGCCATCTTCGGGCCGGGCGCCCTGGCCGGCACGCTGGCCATCGCCTTCCGCTCCATCGGTTTCGTCGGCAAGCTGGTGGGCGAAGCCATCGAGGAAGCGCAGCGCGGCCCGATCGAGGCCGTCACCGCCACCGGCGCCAGCAAGGCATCCGTGATCTGGTACGCCTACTGGCCGCAGATCCGCCCCGCCTTCTGGTCCATCGTGCTGCTGCGCTGGGACATCAACGTGCGCGAATCGGCCGTGCTGGGCCTGGTGGGCGCCGGCGGCATCGGCATGGCGCTGGACACGGCGCTGAACCTGTTCCAGTGGGACCGCGTGGCGCTGGTGCTGGCCGCCATCTTCGCCGTGGTCGTGGTGGCCGAGATCATCATTACCCAAGTCCGCAAACGCATCCTCTGACGCGTCCGCGGATTTCTACAGCGTTCCTTTGCCCCGCCCGGAAACGGGCGGTTTTTTTTGCGCCGGCGAATCAGAACCGCACGCTTACCCCGGCCCTGACACCGTGGTCCTGCGCCCCGCTTGCGAGCTGCCCTTGGTATGACAGATCGAACGACACCTTGCGCGACACCTGCACATCCAGCCCCGCTTCCAGCACCGCGCTGTTCTTCGCGATGGGTACGCCGGCCACGGTAAATGCATCGCCAGCGGAGAATGCCTGGGTGGCTGTGGGCTTCAAGTCGCCGAAGGCGTAGCGCCAGCCCAGCGATCCCCGGGCCGTGGCTTGCGCGCTGCCCAGTTCGAAACTGGACATGACCCGCGAACCCAGTGTCGTGTACGTGGTCTCGGTGGTCTGGCTGTTCGCGCGCAGCGCCGCCGCGCCGCCGCTCTCGGTATAGCCGTCGGTCTTGAGATTGACATAGGCCACATTGGCGAAAGGCTCGAACGCGGCAACGCCAGTGTCTATGCGATAGCTGAGGTCCGCGAACACCTGGGCGGTACGCCCGTCGTAGCTGGCCTTGAGCCGGTCTGAATAGCCGGGCATGGAGACCGAGCGTCGCGTGGCGATGTCGTGCCAGCTATAGCTCAGGCCGCCACGCAGGCCCAGCGCGCCCCACTGGCCGCCGCCGTAGGCGCCCAAGTGGTAGTTATCGCTATCGCCGGAGGAAGAGCGGTCCCGCACGTCGAAATCCGTGCGGCTGTAGCCCGCCATCAAGCCCAGGCGCCAAACGTCGGACACCGGGGCATCTACCCCCAGCAGGAAGCCGCCGGTCGAACTCTTGACCTGGGCGGCATTGCCGTCGCCGTCGATCTGACGCCAGGATCCCAGGCCCTGAATCCAGCTGGCGGGGCCCATTGCGGTCGCCGCGGCCAGCCTGGCGCCGTCTCCGGCGGACGCCAGGACCGGCGCCGACGATGCCCCAACCGCGCCAACGGCCGAGCGCAAACGCTCGCTGGCGGCGTCGCGCACATAACGGCTGTCCTCGAGCAGCACGGTCTTGGCCGATGCATGGATCTCGCCGGACAACTGGTCGAAGCTGGTGCGCAACAGGCCCTTGTCATCCGGCATCACCGCCATCGCATCGTAGAGCTCGTTGCCTGCCGCCATGCCGATACTGTCGATGGCGACGGCCGCCGCGCGCTGGTTGCGCGTCGCGGCGGCCGAGGCCATGGCCGTGGCATTGCGCGTCAACTCAAGTGACACGCGGCCCGCGCCATAGTCATAGCCCAGGCGCGGCGTCAGGAACGCGTAGTCCGACGTCACCGTATCGAACTGGCCGGACAAGGTCCCGTCCGCCGCCAGTATCGTGTAGACCGAACGCAAGCCATAGCCGCCGCTGAGGCCCACATGGGCCACGGAACCGCCATTGAGCGTAGCGTTGCCAGTAACGTGGACGAGATCGGCGTCGGCGCCCTGCGGATTGGTTTCCACGGCGTATCGCGCGCCGTTCTCGATGACGAGGTCGCCATCGACGGTCAGCGTGCCGATGGAATTGCCCGGCGCCAGCGTGCCGCCGGCCGCCACGGTCACTGCCGAGCCGATTCCCGAGCCCACGGTCCCCACACCGCCGAGCACGCCGCCCGCGCCGATGTTGAGTGCGCCGCCCAGCTTGCCATTCAGGACCAGCCGGCCGCCCTGGACCGTGGTGCTGCCGGTGAAGCCGGAACTGTCGCCAGTCAGGCCCAGCGTGCCGGCGCCGCTCTTGACCAGGGCGCCGCTGCCGGAAATGGCGCCGCCGAAGGTGGTGTTGGCGTTCTGCTCAAACACCAGCGTGCCATTGTTGTCGACGCTGCCCCGGATCGAGCCGGCATTGCCGATCAGCGTGCCTTCCTGGATCCGGGTGTTGCCGTAGGCGTTGCCCGCGTTGTCCAACCGCAGCGTGCCGGCTCCGGTCTTGATCAGATCGGCATTGCCCGAGACTGCGCCGACCAGCCCCAACGTCGCCCCGCCTGCCACGTCGAAGCGTCCGGCCTGCGTCAGCGCCATGGCGCGCGCGGTATCGAAGGAGGCCGAAGCCGCCAGCGTGCCGCCAGTGAATGCCACGCCGCCAGCAGCCGCCCCCAGGTTCGCATCGCTGGCGACCTGCAACGTGCCGCCGGCTATCGTGGTGCCGCCGCTGTAGGTGTTGTTGCCGCTCAGGATCAGCGTGCCCGCGCCTGCCTTGAGCAGCGACCGTCCGTCCCAGCCCGTCGCAACGTTGGGCGCCTGGTCCGCCAGATCCGCGCCGACCACGAACCGGTTGGCGGCATCGCTCAGCGTGAACGTGCCATGCGCCAGATTGTTGCCCGCGGTCCAGCTCAGGTCGTAGCTGGCGAGATATTGCAGGCCATCGGCCGACTTGCGCGTGTTGACCGTGAGGTAGTCCACCGTGCCGTTGAAGCCGCCCACGCTCACCGACCCGAAGTCGCCGCGGATGCCGTCGCGAGTAGAGATCAGCACCTTGTCGAGCTGGCTGGCGCTGCCTATGCCGCTGAGGGCGAAGGCGACGCCCTCGCCCAGCGTCAGCCCGCCCGCCTGCAAGGACGGGCCGCCCGCGCCGGCTGCAATGTCCAGAAGGGTGCCATCCGCCAGATTGACATCGCCCGCCACCGCCAGCGTCGCCGGCCCCTGAACCGACAGGGCGCTGCCCGCAGCGCCAACGTTCAAGTTGCCCGTCAGGCTGTTGGCCGCGCCCGCTACGCCATCGCCATACTGCAAGACGCCGCCCGTGACCTCGGCCGATCCCCCCAGGACGCCCTGCACCACCAGCCGGCCGCCAGACACGGTTGTCTTGCCGAAGTAGGAATTGCTGCCGTCCAGGCTCAGCGTGCCCGCGCCGTTCTTGACGAGCGCGCCGTTGCCGGAGATGGCGCCGGCAAAGCGCGCATCGGCGGCCTGCTCGAACAGCAGCCTGCCGCTGTTGTTGATGTCGACATTGCCCGAGATCGAACCGGCATGGCCGATCAGTGTGCCGGCCCGCACCCAGGTATTGCCGTAGGCGTTGGCCCCATTGTCCAGGCGCAGCGTGCCCGCGCCGGACAGGAACAGGTCTCCACTGCCCGTTATGGCGCCGCCCAAGCCCAATGTCGTGCCGGCAGCCACGTCAAAACTGTTTACCTTCGTCAGTTCGACCGCCCGCGCGGTATCGAAGCTGCCCATGGTCGCCAAGGTGCCGCCGTCGAAACTCAGACCGCCGGACGCGGCTCCCAGATTCGCATCGCTCGATACCTGCAACCGGCCTCCTGAAATCAGCGTGCCGCCGCCATAGCTGTTGCTGCCGCTCAGAACCAGCGTGCCATCGCCGCTCTTGGCCAGCGCGCCCGCTCCCGACACCGTGCCGGTCAGGCCCAGCGTGGCGCCAGCGGCCACGTCGAATCTTCCCGACTGCGCCAGCGACACGGTACGCGCGGTGTCGAACGAGGCCGTAGCGGCGAGCGCGCCGTCGCCGAAGGCCAGGCCGCCGGTAGCCGCGCCCAGATTGGCATCCTGGTCTATCTGCAGCGTGCCGCTGGCGATCGTCGTGCCGCCGCCGTAACTATTACTGCCGCTCAACACCATCGTGCCGGCGCCGTTCTTGACCAAGGCTCCAGCACCCGACACCGCGCCCGTCAGTCCCAGCGTGGTGTTCGCGGCCACGTCAAAGCGCCCCGTCTGTCCCAGCGTAACGGCGCGTGCCATATCGAAGCTGGCGGTGGTCACCAGCGTGCCTTCGCCAAAGCGCAGCCCCCCGGCGGCGGCGCCCAGGTTGGCATCGCGATCGACCTGCAACGTGCCGCCCAGGATGGCCGTGCCGCCGCTGTAAGTGTTGGCGCCCTGCAGCACCAGCGTGCCTGCGCCAGCCTTGGTCAGGGTCTTGCCGTCCCAACCGGCGGCGACATTGGCGGCCTGGTCGGAAAGTGGCAACCCCAGCGTGAAGCTGTTCGACGCATCCGTCAGCGTGAAAGTGCCATGGGCCAGATTGTTGCTGGCGGTCCAGCTCAGGCCGTAGGTGGCGAGGTACTGCGTGTTGTCGGCGGACTTGTGCGTGTTGACGGTGAGATAGTCGACCTCTCCGGTGAAGCCGCCCACGCTGAC
The DNA here is from genome assembly GCF_059760445.1 of Achromobacter sp. D7-1. Lineage (NCBI taxonomy): Bacteria > Pseudomonadati > Pseudomonadota > Betaproteobacteria > Burkholderiales > Alcaligenaceae > Achromobacter > Achromobacter sp. D7-1. Next base: position 234,975 of record NZ_JCBAMT010000001.1, read on the forward strand.
GGCGCTGAAGTCACCGTCGATGCCGCCCGTGGGCGCGTGGATCAACACGGTATCGAGCGCGCTCTTGTCGGCGATGCCGCTCAGCCTGAACACCACGCCATCGCCCAGCGTGACCTTGTTTGCCTGCAATAGTGGACTGCCCGTGCCGGCCATCAAGTCCAGCACGGTGCCGTCGGCCATTTCCACATCGCCCGCGACCGCCAGCGAGGCGCCCCGCTGCACCGCCAGCGTGCTGCCGGCGCCGGAGACCTTCAGGTTGTCGCTCAGGGAGTTGGCCGCGCCCGTGACGCCATTGCCGTACTGCAAGACCCCGCCCGTGACGGCGGCCGAACCTCCCAATTGGCCCAGCACCACCAGCTTGCCGCCGGACACCGTGGTCCTGCCGCGGAATGAGCCATTGGCGCCGGTCAACAACGTGGTACCGGCTATCTGGTTCAGACTATGTGAGCCGGCGCCTGTACTCAACAGCGGCGTCGAAAACGTGTAGGCAGGCTCGGTATGGTTGAAGTTCACGGTCGCAATGCCGGCGCCGAACTGGATCGCGCTGGCATTGAGCGTGCCGGCGCCTACGGCCGGCTGCCCCGCCGCCGCGCCGATATTGATCGTGCCGGAGGTGGGAAAGATAAAAAACCGGTCCTGCGCCAGGGAAATGGCCCCTCCACCGTTCACGCCGACGCTCACTGTGCCGCCTTGCGCGATCGTCAGGCTGCCCGCCCCCGTTCCTATGCCGAACCCCAGGGTCATCGCGCCGCTGTTGTCCCAGGTGGAGCCGATGCCGCGGACAACGACGTTGCCGCTGCCGCCCATGCTGCCCACATAGCTGTCTTTGTTCGAGACAAAGCCCCCCGATTCGATGGTCAACGTGCCCTGTCCGTTGACATCGCCCACCCTGAGCTCGCCGCCATTGGTCCAGGCGGAGCCGCCCCCCGACACCAGAAAGGCGCCGCTGCCGTTCTGGGTGCGCCCGACAACGCCATCGACGCTGGTCGCATATCCTCCCGCCAGGACCGACACGCTGCCCCGCCCGCCTTCGGAGCCAACCAGCAGCACCGCGCGATTGCTCCAAAGCGACCCGACACCGGAAACCGTCACTTTCGCCGCGTCGTTCTGCTGAGCATCCACCGTTGCAAACTGGTTCGAGACCGTGCCGCTACTGAAGATGCTCAGCTCTCCGGGCCCGGCGCCGCCGACGAAAAGGTTGTCCGTCAGCGCCCAGGTCGAGCCCGGGCTGAACACGCTGACCCGGGCCGTGGCGCCTGGCGCTTGTCCGGCGTCGATACGTCCTTCGGTGGTGCCCAGAATGTTGAGGATCTGCAGGTTTCCGCCCGTGACGGTGGTTTTGCCGACGAAGCCTGAACTATTACCGACCAGCCGCGTGGAGCCGGCATAGTGATTGAGCTGATGCGTGCCTGCATCCCTGCTGACCAGCGCCGCGGCGAAGTCGTGGAAGTTGTTGGTGTTGAAGTTCAGCGTGCCCGTGCCCGCGCCGAACTGGAGTAGCGACGTCGCCAGGAAGCCAGCGCCCACGGGTGCAGCGCCGGGAGCCGCGCCGATGTTGATCGTGCCATCAGCCGAGGCCGAGTCGGCCAGAATCACCGTGTAGCCCGGCGATATCGTCATCTGGCCCCCGTCGGCGGCGGTCAATGTTCCTACACCGGATATGCCCACATATAGCGGGGCGAAGGCCACCATATTTGGACCTGAGTAGGGTGCGAAAGTAGCATCGCCGGTAAGGGTGACCATCGGCCCCGCCTGCGCTTGGCCGGCCGCGCCCAGGGCCGCCAGCAGCATCGCCATCAAGGGCAGGCGTCTGCGCACGGATCTGCTTGCATGGCGGCCACCCTTGCCTTGCCCTCGCACGTGCTCGCTTACAACCTGCCACAAGCCTACGCTGCGGTTGAAGACAATGCGATACGTACGGTTCATGGCGCTCTTCTGTAATCGTGGCCCGCTCGGGCTGACGCCAGGCGGACGCGTGTGGAATCGGATGGCGCGGGCCGCGTAACCCGCCGATTACAATTAGAAAAGCGATTCGTAACCATGCATATCACTGAAACTGGGTAATTTCAGGGGTCACGAGTGCTCCAGCACAAACGGTCGCTATTGCACCAGTCCTCTGCCTCGACCAAGGATCCGCGCCCTGCACTCCGGTTGTTGATGCGCCGCAAACCCGTCTATGCTCAATGTGAAATAAATATGACCGGTCATCAAATCGCCCCCCTCGTTTGATTAAGATCTCGGCTTTTGCCGTTGGACACCCGCCGCCATGTCGGAACAGGAATTGAAACTGCACGTGCCCGCGGCTTCGCGCCAGGCAGTGCAGCGAGAGATCAAGCAACGCGAGGCGACCCGTATCCGCCTGCATGCCATGTACTTCGATACGCCCGAACGCGAGCTTGCGCGGGCGCGCATCGCCATCCGGCTGCGCCAGGAAGGCCGCGACTGGGTGCAGACGCTGAAGATGCCCGGCATCAACGCCATCACCCGCATCGAACTCAATCACCCGCGGCCGGGTCCGGTGCTGGACCTGTCGGTCTACGCCGGCACCGAGGTCGAAGCCGCGCTGGCGGCCGTCAAGGGCGAACTGGGCCTGCGCTACGAAACCGACGTGCAGCGCCTGCTGCGCAAGGTCCGCACGCGCTACGGCACAGTGGAACTGGCCTACGACACCGGCATCCTGCGCGCCGGCGCGCTGGAGCTGCCCATCTCCGAACTGGAATTCGAACTGGTGTCGGGCCGCCCCGCCGCCATCTTCGCGGCGGCGCGCGGCTGGCAGCAGCGCCACAGCCTGGTGCTGGATCCGCGCAGCAAGTCCGAACGCGGCGACGCGCTGGCCCAGCTGGCGCAGCGCCTGGCCGATGCCGACGCCATCCCCGGCGATGACCTCGAAGCCCGCCGCGCGCAAGCCATCGCGCAATTCTGGGCGCCGCGCGGCGCGGCATCGGTCAAGCTGCGCGAAGACATGACGGCCCCCCAGGCCATGGCGCGCGTCGCGGCGGAATGCCTGGACCAGATCGCGCGCAACGCCTCGGTGCTGGCCGAGGTCGACACCGAAGGCGTCTACCGCGCCGGCAACTCCGAACACGTGCATCAGCTGCGCGTGGGCGTGCGCCGACTGCGTTCGGCCTGGAAGCTGTTCGACGGCTGGATCGCGCCGATTCCCGACGCCCTGCTGCAAGGCGTGCGCACGCACTTCGCCGCCTTCGGCGCCAACCGCGACCAGGACGTGCTGAACGAAACCGTGGCGCCCGCGCTGATGCGCGCGGGCATGCCGGTGATCCCCATGGAAGCCGCGCCCCCGGAACAGGATGCGCGCAGCATCGCCGGCGGCAAGGCCTTCCAGGCCTGGCTGCTGGAGCTGCTGGAATGGAGCCTGGACGTGCCGCCGGCCCTGCCGTCCACGGAAGGCCAGACGATAGCCAACGGCACGCCCAGCGACGCTGCGCCCGAGCCCGCCATCCGGCTGGAAGGCGGCGTGGCGGCGCCCAGCGTCAAACCCACCATCATTCCGATGCTGGCGCCCGAACCCGATCCGCAACGCCTGCACAAACAGCTCGCGCGGCGCCTGCATCGCTGGCACAGCAAGGTGGCCGACCAGGGCACGCAATTCGCGACGCTGGACATCCCCACGCGCCACGAATTGCGCAAGCGCGGCAAGCGCCTGCGCTACAGCCTGGCGTTCGCCGAGTCGCTGCTGCCCTCGGGCAAGCTGCGCGGCTATCGCAAGCTCTTGTCGCGCGTGCAGGATGTGCTGGGCGAGATCAACGACCTGGCGGTGGCCAAGGACTACTACGAGTCGTGTACCGCCACCCACCCGCAAGCCTGGTTCGCCCTGGGCTGGATCAGCGCGCGCCTGGAAGAACTGGCGGAGGATGCGCAGAAAGCCTTCGACGACCTGGCCGCCAGCAAACCATTCTGGAAGTGATGCGGGCTTGAATGCAAAAGGGACGGCATGCGCCGTCCCTTTGTTTTTGCCGACGCAAGCGCGCCGGATCCACGGGCATCAATCCGCCAGCAAGGCCCCGGCGAACTCGTCCGCCACGAAGGGCTGCAGGTCTTCCAGGCTTTCGCCCACGCCGATCCAGTACACCGGGATCGGGCGCACGCCCTGGCTGCCCGCGGCCACGGCGGCCAGCGTACCGCCCTTGGCGGTGCCATCCAGCTTGGTCACGACCAGGCCCGTCAGATTGATGGCGGCGTCGAAAGCGCGGATCTGCGCCAAGGCGTTCTGGCCAGTGTTGCCGTCCACCACCAGCAGCACCTCGTGCGGCGCGGCGGCATCCGCCTTGCCGATCACGCGGCGGATCTTCTTCAACTCTTCCATCAGGTGCAACTGCGTGGGCAGGCGGCCTGCGGTATCGACCATCACCACGCCCATGCCGCGCGCGCGGCCCGCGTTGACCGCGTCGAACGCCACCGCCGCCGGATCGCCGCCGTCCTGCGAGATCACCGTCACGTTGTTGCGGCTGCCCCATTCGATGAGCTGCTCGCGCGCGGCGGCGCGGAACGTGTCGCCGGCAGCCAGCAGCACGCTGGCGCCCTGGCGCTGGAAGGTGTGGGCCAGCTTGCCGATGGAAGTGGTCTTGCCGGCGCCATTGACGCCGGCGATCATGACGACCAGGGGCTGCGTGCGCTTCAGGTCGAAGGCGCGCTCCAGCGGACGCAGGTGGTCCGCCAGCAGCTGTCGCAGGGCCGTCTTCACTTTGGCCGGGTCCTCGATGCGTTCCTTCTTGACCCGGGCGCGCAGCGCGGTCAGGAGCTTTTCGGTGGCCTCCAGGCCCGCATCGGCCATAATGAGCGCCGACTCGAGTTCCTCGAACAAGTTCTCGTCGACCTTCACGCCGACGAAGATGCCGCCGATGCTCTGGCCCGTGCGCGACAGGCCCTGCTTCAAGCGGGACAGCCACGAGGCCTTCTTGGGAGCTTCAGCGACGGGTTCGGGAGCAGGCGCGGGAGCCGGTACGGCCGGCGGAGCCGCAACGGGCGCAGGAGCGGAGATCGGCGCCGGCGTTGCTACCGCTGGCGCGGAAACCGCGACAGGTGCGGGAGCCGCCGCCGGGGCAGGCGCTGGCGCCGGCACAGGCGCTGGTGGCGACGCCTGAACGGGTGTCGACGAAAACGCTGCGGGCGCAACCGGCGCGGACGTTGCCGCCGGCGCTTCCTGCGGCGCAGCAACAGGCGCAACAACCGGCGTTGCAGCCGGGGCGGCGGCGGCCGGGGCGATGCCCGGTTCGCGGCGCGGCTCGGGGGCCACAGGCGCCGGCGGCGCGGGAGTGACCGGGACGGCGGCGGGCTCGGCAGGCGCGGCTACGTCGTCTGCGACTTCCGGCGGCGGCGCGGGTTGGACCGGCGCGGCGGGCGGAGGGGATTTTTTCTTGAAGAAGCGGCTAAACATGGGTAACAAGTATATTCGTATCGTCGGGGGCCAATACAGACGCACCCCCATTGCCGTACCCGACGTGGAGACGCTGCGCCCCACGCCCGACCGGGTGCGCGAGACGCTGTTCAACTGGCTCAATCATCTATGGGGCGGCGAATTCGCCGACAAGCAGGTGCTGGATCTGTTCGCCGGCAGCGGCGCCCTCGGCTTCGAGGCCGCCTCGCGCGGCGTGGCGCATGTGCAGATGGTCGAGCGGGACAAGACCGCCGCGTCCGCGCTGCGGACACTGCGCGACAAGCTCAAAGCCGACATGATACGCATCCACGTGGGCGACGCCATGCAGGTCGCCGAACGCATGGATGCGTCCCGGTTTGACCTGATCATGCTGGATCCGCCCTTTGGCCAGGGCTGGCTGCCGCGCCTGTGGCCGATTCTGCCGGGCATTCTTACCGAGCATGGGCTAGTCTACGTAGAGGCGGAAAGCCCCATCGAAGCCCCCGAAGGATTCACGATCTTGCGGCAAGACAAGGCAGGCGCGGTCCACTACCATCTGCTGGAATTTGCTGCATTGCGCAAATAGGTCAATAATCCGAGCTTCGGAGGATGGTGTACACCACTTATAACGGTACGGAGCTCGTATGATCACCGCTGTATATCCCGGCACTTTCGACCCGCTGACCAGAGGCCACGAGGATCTGGTCCGCCGTGCCGCCACGCTTTTCGACAAAGTCGTGGTTGGGATCGCCATTAGCCGCAACAAGAAGCCTTTCTTCAGCATCGACGAGCGCGTGGAAATCGCGCGCGAAGTGCTGGGCCACTATCCCAACGTGGAAGTGCAAAGCTTCGGCGGCCTGCTCAAGGACTTCGTGCGCGACCAGGGCGGCCGCGTCATCGTGCGGGGCCTGCGCGCCGTGTCCGACTTCGAGTACGAGTTCCAGATGGCTGGCATGAACCGCCATCTGCTGCCCGACGTCGAAACGCTATTCATGACGCCCTCGGACCAGTACCAGTTCATCTCGGGCACCATCGTGCGCGAAATCGCGCAGCTGGGCGGCGACGTGAGCAAGTTCGTGTTTCCGTCGGTCGAGCGCTGGCTGCAGGAAAAGGCCAAGGAACGCCGCGAACAGTCCTGGCCGGGCTGAGCCCCGGCGGACAGGTATTGCTCCACCCTCGAAGGGCGCGCAGAGCGCCCTTCTTGCGCTGTGCGGCCGAGGCGGGCGGCGGCGCTACAATGCGCTTAGCCCCACCCGCCCAACCCGCAGCCCGCCATGGCCCTGACCATCACCGAAGAATGCATCAATTGCGACGTTTGCGAGCCCCAGTGCCCGAACGACGCAATCTCCATGGGCGAAGACTATTACGTCATCGACCCTGACCGGTGCACCGAATGCGTGGGCCACCACGACGAGCCGCAATGCAAGGTGGTCTGCCCGGTAGAGTGCATCGAGCTGCACCCGCAATGGAAAGAAGGCCAGGAACAGCTCATGGCCAAGTACCGCCGCCTGACCGGTGCCGCATGAGCGACGCCGCGCAGTCCAGCATCGACCTTCCCCCTTCCCGCCACCACGCCCGCCGCGACCTGTCCGCCTCGGCCATTGCCGCCGGCCTGGTCGCCGTCCTGGTCAGCTTCGGCGGCACCGCCGTGCTGATGGTGCAGGCAGGCCATACCGCGGGCCTGGATTCGGCCCACATCGGTTCCTGGATCGGCTCGCTCAGCCTGGCGTTCGGCTTGGGCGGCGCGGTATACAGCCTGCGCACGGGCCTGCCCATCGTCATGGCCTGGTCCACTCCCGGCGCGGCCCTGCTGGTCACCGCGCTGGCGGGCGTTCCGTTCAACGAAGCCATCGGCGCCTTCATCCTGGCGGCAGCCCTGACGCTGGCCTGCGGCCTGTTCGGCTGGATCGATCCCATCCTGCGCCGCATCCCCGGCGAAATCGCCGCGGCCATGCTGGCGGGCGTGCTGCTCAATTTCGGCATGGGCGTCTTCAGCAACATCAAGCAGCAACCCGCACTGGTGCTGGCGATGTGCGCGGCCTATCTGGTGTGCCGGCGCTGGGCGCCGCGCTACGCGGTGCTGGTCGTCATGCTGGTGGCCATCGCCCTCGCCTTCGGACTGAACCTGATCCAGCTGGACCTGCTGGACTGGCGCTTCACTGAATTCGTCTGGACCACGCCCGCGTTCAGCGCGCAGGCCGCGGTCAGCCTGGGCATTCCGCTGTTCGTCGTCGCGATGGCTTCGCAGAACCTGCCCGGTCTGGCCATCCTTCAGGCCGCCGGCTACCAGCCGCCCGCCTCGCGCCTGGTGGCGGCCACCGGCCTGCTGGGCCTGCTGGCCGCACCCTTCGGCGCGCACAGCGTCACGATGGGCGCCATCAGCGCCGCCATCTGCACCGGTCCCGAAGCGCATGCGGACCCCTCCAAGCGCTACATCGCCGCCGCCACCTACGGCCTGGGCTATGTCGTGCTGAGCGTCGTGGCCGGCGCCGTGGCCGTGTTCTTCCAGGCCTTGCCCGCCGCCCTGCTGGCCGCGCTGGCCGGGCTGGCACTGCTGGGCACCATCATGGGCGGCATGGCCGCGGCCATGGCCAACCCGCAACGCCGCGAAGCCGCGCTCATCACGCTGCTGGCCACGGCCTCGGGTTTCAGTTTCTGGGGTATCGGATCGGCCTTCTGGGGCCTCGCGGCGGGCCTGCTGGCCCACGCGGCATTCGAGTTCAAGCGTTCGGGCGCTCAGGCCTGAAGCAGCCCAAGCGCGCCTGGGCCTATTCAGGCAGGCCAGGCGGCCACGGGCGTGTCGGGATGCACCTTCATGATGCGGCAAGGCACTTGCACGAAATTCGAGATCCAGGCCGCGGCCAGTTCCCCTTCGTCGATCACGTCGACCACCTGCTCGCCCACCTTCATGCTGTAGCGCACGCTGTCGTCGTCTTCGATGACGTCCAGCGGAATATCCATGCGCAACATGCCCGGCGCCTTGAGCACCAGGTAGCCCAGCCGTAGTTCGACCGTGACCTCGGCCAGCCGCGGACACAGGGCGCGATTCAGCCACTGCCCTGAATCATTGGCGATCAGCCATTGCCGGTGGTAGCCCGCGGCCTCGGCCTGCGTGGTGGCGCCGCACTCGGCCACGGGTTGGAAGTGTCCGGCGTTCATTTGCCCAGCAATCCCTTCAAAGCTTTGTCGACGGCCGCGCCGCCCTTGCCCTTGCCCGTCACCGCTTCGCGCAGCTTGTTTTCCAGGCTGCGCTGCAGAATGCCGCCGATGGCGTCCTTCCACAGAACGGTGTAGGTAGGCTTGTCGAACGGACCCTTGACGTGCACGGGAATGGTCACGTCCTTCAGGTCTATCAGTTCCTTGCCTTCCGGGTTGGCCGCCGGGTTGACGACGCGCGCACGCGCCACCAGGTCCAGCTCGCTCTTGACGAAGTCTATGGTGGCCGGTTCGCCTTGCGTCACGCGCAGCAGGGGCGACACCACGTTCAGGCGCTTTACCGCAGCCACGCCCTTGGTGAAGGCCAGGTCTGCGTCCATCTCGGAGAATTCCGTCTGCTTGCTGGTGTCGGAGGCGACGGTTTCGTTCTGCGATTCGGGCTTGAAGGCGGCCTTCAACTCGCGCAGCGTCTGCGTCAGGTTGATGCCCTTGACCGCGCCATCGCGCAGGCGCAATTGCATGGTGCCGCCCAGGCCGCTCTTCATGGCATAGGCGTTGGCGCCCGCCGTCTTCAGGTCCAGCGCGAGGCTGCCCGTGCCGCTCAGCACGTTCTGGCGCGCCAGGTCCATCAGGAACGGTTCGATGGCGATTCCGGCCAGCGACATCTTGGTGGCCAGCTGGTTGCCCTGCGCGGCGTCCACCGACAGGTTGCCCGCCAGCTTGCCGCCGTAGAGGCCGGCCGTCAGGCTGGAGATGTCCAGTTTGCCCTTGTCCAGCTTGACCGCGGCGCCGACGTCATCGGCCTTCAGGCCGCGCACGACCAGCTTGCCGACCTTGATCGTGCCGTTGACGCTGGGGCCGATCAGCGCCGACAGGTCGATCGTATCGTCGACCGGCTTGGCGGCAGCCGGCGCCGGGGCAGGTTGCGCCGGCTTGCCTTCTTCCTTCTTGGCTTCGGCAGGCGGCTTGGCCGCGGGTTGGGCAGGCGTTGCCGCCGCGGGCGGCACCAGCTTATCCAGGTCCAGCGTGTCCACCACCAGCGCGAAATTCACCTTCGGCGAGTCGCTCAGCTTGGTAATGTCCGCGCTCAGGTCGAACTTGCCGCCTTCCAGCACCGCGTTGATCTTGCTGGTGGCCTGATCCTTCAACAGGTCCGCCGTCACGCTGCCGATCACCGGGATCTGCAGGCTGCCCTTGGGCAAGCCGGGATCGGTAATGTTGACGTCGCCGCGCAGGCCGGACAGGCCGCCGCTGCGCTGCAGCAGGTTCAGGGACAACGGCGAGGCGAAGTTCAGCTTGACGATCCGTTCGCCGTTCTTGGACGTGCTGTCCAGCTTGGCTTCCTTGATATCCAGTTCGCCGGCGTTGCCGCTGATGCCGTTCAAGCCGAAGCTCGCGTCCAGGCCGCTGATGCGCACGCGGCCCGTGAGCGCTTCTCCCGTGGCCGAGGCCGGCGAGATGTTGAGCGCGGGCGCGTCCACGGCGAATTCGAAGGGACCGTCAGCCACGCCACCCTTGGCGCGGATGGCCAGCTTTTCGATCTGCAACTGGCTCTTGTGGGGGTCGATCGCCAGTTTGGGAATGGCGACGCTGGCGTCCACATTGGTGGCCCGGGCGGCGGGATCGGTGACGTCGCCCTGGAACACGACCTCCAGGCCGGCGATATCGAGCGCCGATTTCTGCCCATTGAAGGCCAGATTGCCGCGCACCGCCAGGCTCTTGGCTTCGGCGCCCGGCAGCTTGCCGTCCATGCGCAGGTCCAGCTTCTGCGCCGCATAGCGCTTGGCGGACGGATCCAGCGTCAACAGGGCCTGACCAGTCAGATTGGCGTCCACGCGTGGATTGCCGCCCTCGACGCGTGCGGTCATGCGCACGTCAAACGGCTGATTGAAGGTGACGCGGCCGGTGTTGGCGTTGATCTTGGTGACCGCCACCGCCATGCCGGTGATGGCGTCCTGCAGCTGCACTTGGCCGTCCTTCAGGTCCAGCCCGGCGATGTCGATCTGCATGTTGTTGCGCGGCTGCGGCAGGTTGCCGTTGGCCAGGGCCTGCACCGCGCTCTGCGCCGCGCCCGCCAAGGCTTCGGCGGGATTGGCCGGCGCCGCCGTGATCGGCGCGGTGCCGCCCACGAGATTGCTGAAATTGAACTGGCCCTGCTTGTCCCGCATCACACGGGCCTTAAAGCCGGTGATGGCCACGTGGTCCACCACAAAGCTGTTGGACAGCAGCGGCCACACCGCAACCGCCAGGCGGGTGCTGTCGATGGAAGCGAAAGTTTCCGGACTATTGGGCTCGGACAGCGACACGCCCTGCACCGACAGGCCGATGCGCGGGAAGAGCGACAGCTCGATCTCGCCGTCGATCGTCAACGTGCGTTGATAGCGTTGCTGGACAAGCTCTTCCAGCTTGTACTTGTACGCGTTGGGGTCGAATGTCAGCAAGAAGATGGCCAGGCCAACGACGGCCACGACAACCAACACTACCAGGCCTATCAAAATGCGCTTGAACCACGTTTTCATTGCTGCCCCGTCGGTACCTCGACTGGAAATCCTTGAATGCCGTCCGCGGCGCCAGGCGCGCGGAAGGTGCTTTGTCAGCGGAAAAACCGCCTGGCCTATGAAGCCATGGGCCTTTCAGGGCGTGCCCTGTCTCAAGCCGAGCCTGGGGCTGCGGCGCCGAAAAAGGGGAATCTGCCAAGGAAAGCCTGATGAAGACGCCGGCTAGGCCAGCGTACAGATAGCGCTATCGTAACAAATCAGGCTGGCTTCGCGCGGGCCGCCGGGCAAGGCTGCGCAAAATCAGCACTATCCCCATCGGCCCCGCGCCTCGAAATCCGGCCCGAACCTGACAACTTTCTGTCTGGGGGATTGTAGGGCTAGAATGATTGATACATCAATCATTGATAGATCCAGCAATGTCCGCCCCCGCTCCCAGCACCCCGCATTCGCCCGGCCAGGTGCTCCCTTTCCGCCAGACCCTGCTCGCCATGCTGGGCATGTGCTTCGTCATGATGATGGTCGCGATCGACCAGACCGTGGTCGGCACCGCGCTTCCGACCATTGTGGCCGAACTCAAGGGCTTCGAACTGTATGCATGGGTAGCGACCTCTTACCTGCTGACTTCCGTCATCACCGTGCCCATCTTCGGCCGCCTGGGCGATTACTACGGGCGCAAGCCGTTCGTGGTGGCGGCCATTGTGCTGTTCACCCTGGCCTCGGTGCTGTGCGGCGCGGCCGACAGCATGTTCACGCTGGTCCTGGCGCGGGCGCTGCAGGGCATAGGCGGCGGCATGCTGGTGGGCACCGCGTTCGCGTCCATCCCCGACCTGTTTCCCGATCCCCACGTACGGCTGCGCTGGCAGGTCATGCTGAGCTCCGCCTTCGGCATCGCCAACGCCGTGGGGCCGACCCTGGGCGGCGCGCTGACCGAGCACTACGGCTGGCGCTCGGTGTTCTACGTCAACCTGCCCATCGGCATACTCGGCCTGTGGTTCGTCACCCGCTATCTGCCGCACCTGCGCAACCACACGACCGGCCGCGTACGGCTGGACTGGCAGGGCGCGCTGCTCATCGCGCTAGCGCTGGGCAGCCTGCAACTGCTGGTCGAATTGCTGCCCAAGGAAGGGCTAAGCGGGTCCATCATGCTGCTGGGCGTGGGCAGCGCGATCGCCTTCGCCGTGCTGCTCTGGTGGGAACGGCGCTGCCCGCATCCGCTGCTGCCGCTGGACATGTTCCGCAACCGCGGCCTGGCCATGCTCTTCACGCTGGCCCTGCTGGTGGGCGTAACCATGTACTCGCTGCTGTTCTACGCACCGCTGCTGCTGCAGGGCGGCTTCGGGCTGTCGCCCCAGGACGCGGGCCTGCTCATCACGCCCATGGTGGTCTTCATCACCGTGGGCAGCATCATCAACGGCCGCATCATCACCCGCATCCGCAATCCCAACTGCATGCTGTACGCGGGCTTCATCCTGATGGCGCTTTCATGCACGGGCATTGTTACCACCCATAGCTATACGTCACATGCGCTCATCGCCGCATACATGCTGATGGCCGGCCTGGGCATGGGCTTCATCATGCCCAACCTGACGGTCTTCGCACAGCAGACCGCCGGCCGCAGCCACCTGGGCATCGCCACCGCGCTACTGCAATCGCTGCGCATGATAGGCGGCATGCTGGGCACGGCGATCGTCGGCACCATGGTGAGCCACAGCTATTTCAGCGGCGTCGAATCCACGCTGCGCGGCGCCTCCGCCCGCTGGCTGCCCGAGCTGAACGATCCGCAGATGCTGGTCAATCCCCAGGCCCAGACGCAGTTCCTGGCACAATTGGCGCATCAAGGCCAGGACGGGACCTCGCTGATCGAGATCGCGCGCGTCGCGCTCGTCGGCGCCATCCACGAAGGGCAACTGATCGCCCTGGCGGTTGCGGTGTTCGCGCTCTGGTGCGTGCGGCGCGTGCCGCCGATCCAGTTGATCCGCCCCTCCAAACCAGAGCCGGCCGGCGTCGGAGAATAGCTTTTGCCCAAACAACAACAAGGCTTGCAGGTCATCCAGCACATGGGACAGGCCTACCGCGGCATGCAGAACGCGTTCAGCAGCACGGTCGGCCACGCCCTGCCCCGCTGGCGCATCCTGCTGGCGCTGCATGAATGCGGCCAGTGTTCGCAGAAGCATCTGGCCGAACGCTGCCGGCTCGACCCCGCATCGCTCACGCGCCAGTTGCAGGCCATGGAAAAGCTGGGCTGGATCGCGCGCGCAGTGGACCCGCAAGACAACCGCCTGACCAACGCCAACCTCACGCCCGCCGGCCAGGCCGTGGTGGATGACGCCCTACCCAAGCGGGCCGCCTTTTTCGAGGAATCGCTCAAGGGCTTGTCGGCTGCGGACATCGATACGTTGAATCGCGTGCTGAGCGTGCTGGAGGCGAATTTCCTGCGGGCTGGGACGGACAAAGCGCCAAACTAGAACAGGCAGCGCCGCCATAAGAAGAGCGGTATCGGCCCATAGCCAAATGCGATTCGCGAGGAGTCGGGATCATCCAGAATACAGGCCGTTCCCCTACATAAAAACAAAGAGGCGGCAAATGGATTCTGTATATCTGGTGGTTACCCTGGGCGCGGTCATCGCGGGTTTCGTGCAGGGCCTGTCGGGCTTTGCGTTCGGCCTGGTGGCGATGTCGTTCTGGGCCTGGGTGCTGGATCCGCGCCTGGCCGCGACGCTCGCGGTCTTCGGCGCCCTGGTCGGGCAGATCCTCGCCGCCATCACCGTGCGGCGCGGCTTCGACCTGTCGCGATTGCTGCCTTTCGTGGCCGGCGGCCTGTTCGGCATTCCGCTGGGCGTGGCGCTGTTGCCGCGCCTGGACATGGACTGGTTCAAGGCCATCCTCGGCGCGCTGCTGGTGATCTGGTGTCCCGCCATGCTGTACGCCAAGAACATGCCGAAGATCTCCGCGGGCGGCCGCGCCGCCGACGCGGCCGTTGGCATGGCCGGCGGCGTGCTGGGCGGCATCGGCGGTTTCACGGGTACGCTGCCCACCTTGTGGTGCACGCTGCGCGGCTTCGACAAGGACGCGCAACGCGCCATCATCCAGAACTTCAACCTGTCCATGCTGCTGGTCACCATGGGCACGTATCTGGCAAGCGGCATCGTCACGCGCGCCATGCTGCCTATGTTCGCCATCGTCGCCGCCGCCATGCTGGTGCCGGTGTTGCTGGGCGCGAAGCTTTACATAGGCATCAGCGAAGCGCGCTTCCGGCAGATCGTGCTGGGCTTGCTGACGGGATCGGGGGTTGCCTTGCTGGCGTCGGCAGTGCCGCGGCTGCTGGCGCGCGTGGCATAGTTCCGCGCATGCAACAGCACGGACAAGGAATACCCATGAATCCCGATCGTCACTACCTCGTCATCCAGGCCCATGCCAGCGAATTTCCCGAGCCCATGTTCGTACGCAAAGGAGATCGCGTGGCAGTTGGTGAGCGGTACGATGGCCCCGAGGGTTGGCCCGACTGGTATCACTGCACGCCCGCGAATCAGGAGGCCGGCTTCGTGCCGGCGCAATTCCTGGACCGCCATGCCGACGTCAGCGCCACGATGCTGGAGGATTTCACCAACAAGGAATTGGATGTCGCGGAAGGCGACATGTTGCGCGGTGAACGCGAATTGAATGGATGGGTATGGGCGGTCAGGCTCATAGACGGCGAGGCGGGCTGGGTGCCGCTTGAAAACTTACGTCTGTGCGGTCAAGCCATCTGCTGATGCGGTTCAACTCGGCCGCTACCGGTCAGCCCGCTATTCACCGCATGATTTGCGGCGAACAACCAGCCCATTCGCCGCAACTACTCATGGTCTCACCCTTCATGCCTTTCCCGCAAAGCCCTTCCGGGACGCGAACGGCGCGCATTGCTCGTGGCGCTGCACCATGAAAAACACCCCAAAGATCGGACCGGGGTCCAATCTTTGGGGTGCATGGCGAAACGTTCAGCTTCGCTTAGACGTTGAACAAGAAGTTCATCACGTCCCCATCCTGCACAATGTATTCCTTGCCTTCCGCGCGCATCTTGCCCGCTTCCTTGGCGCCCTGCTCGCCCTTGTAGGTGATGTAGTCCTCGTAGGCGATGGTCTGGGCGCGGATGAAGCCGCGTTCGAAGTCGGTGTGGATGACGCCGGCGGCCTGGGGCGCGGTGGCGCCGATCGGCACGGTCCAGGCGCGCACTTCCTTCACGCCCGCGGTGAAGTAGGTCTGCAGGCCCAGCAGCTTGAAGGCGGCGCGGATCAGGCGATTCAGGCCGGGTTCTTCCATGCCCATATCGGACAGGAAGGCTTGGCGGTCGGCGTCGTCGAGGTCGACGATTTCGGATTCGATGGCGGCGCAGATGGCGACCACGGGCGCATTGCGCGCAGCGGCGAACTCGCTCAGGCGGTCCAGCAGCGGATTGTTGGTGAAGCCGTCGTCGGCCACGTTGCCCACGTACATCGCGCGCTTGGCGGTGATGAAGCAGAGCTGGGCGATATCGGCCTTTTCCTCGGTGGTGAGGTCCAGCGCGCGGATCGGCTTGGCTTCGTTCAGCTGGGCGATGCACTTTTCCAGCACGGCCACGATGCGTTGCGATTCCTTGTCGCCCGAGCGCGCCGTCTTCTGATGGCGCTGCAGGGCCTTTTCAGCGGTCTGCAGGTCGGCCAGGGCCAGTTCGGTCTCGATGACTTCGATGTCGGCGATGGGATCGACCTTACCGGCCACGTGGATCACGTTGGGATCTTCGAAGCAGCGCACGACGTTGACGATGGCGTCGGTTTCGCGGATGTGCGAGAGGAACTGGTTGCCCAGGCCTTCGCCCTTGCTCGCGCCGGCAACCAGGCCCGCGATGTCGACGAATTCGACAGTGGCGGACAGGATGCGTTCGGGCTTGACGATTTCAGCCAGCTTCTGCAGGCGCGGATCCGGCACTTCGACCACACCGACGTTGGGCTCGATGGTGCAGAACGGATAGTTCTCGGCGGCGATGCCGGCGCGGGTCAGAGCGTTGAAGAGTGTCGATTTGCCTACGTTGGGCAGGCCGACGATGCCGCATTGCAGAGCCATGGGAATCCTGTGTAAGTACGGTATTGATCGTTAACGTTCTAGTTTACCCCGGCTGGGCGCTCGAGCCCTGCCGGCGAGGCCGCCGTTGCGGCCCCGGTTAAGTCGCGGCGGCCGGGATCCAGCGCATGATGATCCAGATCATCAAAATAGGGCCGGCATTGAAAGCGGAGTGCAGCAGGATGGCCGCACCGATTCCGCGCCGCACGCGCATCCAGCCCAGCACCAGGCCCGTCAGCCATTGCGGCAGCACCAGCAGCGGCAATAGCCAATACGGCGTCTTGCTGTAGACGAAGTTGGTCAGGTGCACGGCGGCGAAGCTCAGCGCGACCAAGTGGAACACCAGGCCGAAGTGCTGCAGGTAATAGCGCCGCCAGGTGGTGTCCCAGCCTTGCAGCGGTTCGGCGCGCTGGCGCGCGCCCCAGCACGCCAGGATGACGAATGCGGCCAGCAGCAGGCCGGTCCAGACCTTGGGCCCCCACAGCACCACGGGCACCATCGCCGGGATCAACCACAGCGCCTGCCTGGGGCGGCGCAAGCCATAGCGGAACAGAATCTCTTCGACCAACGGCGCCCAGATCACGGCAGTCAGCCAGGGAATGTTGGTGGGATCGAGCCGATGCGTGACGCCACCCAGGCCGGCCGCGGCCACTGCAACCGGCCCCAGGGCGAACAGGTTCACGGCCCACAGCAGCGCAGCCCAGGCCAGCAGGCGGCCCGGCCCCAGGCCCGGCCACCAGTCGGCCACCAGGCCGCTCGCGGCCGCGCGGCCCGGCAGGCGCGAAGCCGGATGCGGATGACGGATGAAACGCCAGAAATCCGCGACCTCGCTGCGAAAGCGCAGTTTTTCGCCAGACACCGATGCCGATTGCCGCCGGGCTGTCATCAGGCCTCGTTGCCGCTATGCAGCTGACGCGTGGCCAAGGGGAAATCGCCGGCCAGCATCGCCGGCACCACCGCGCGGCAACGGTCGATGACCGCTTCGATCTCTTTCTGCTCCTCGCGGCGCGGCGGATGCAGGACAAAGTCCGCCACCTGCTGGGCCAGGCCCAAGGTACGGGGATGGCCGATGCCGATGCGCAACCGCCAAAAGTTGGGGCTGCCCAGCGCCGCCTGGATGTCCTTCAGGCCATTGTGGCCCGCATGGCCGCCGCCCTGCTTCAGTTTCACCTGGCCGGGCATCAGGTCCAGCTCGTCGTGCAGCACCAGCACCTGCTCCGGCGTCAGCTTGTAGAAGCGGGCCAGCGCGCCGACCGCCTGGCCGGAACGGTTCATGTAGGTGTTGGGCTTCAACAGCAGCACGTTGTCCGCGCCCAGGCGGGACTTGGCCACCATGCCAAAAAAGGACTTCTCCAGCGCAAAGGAAGCGCGCAAGTCGTCCGCCAGGTGGTCGGCCAGCCAGAAGCCGGCGTTGTGCCGGGTGGTTTCGTAATCAGGGCCGGGATTACCCAGTCCCACGATGAGGCGTATAGGAGTAGACATGATGGGGGTGTTTAAACCAAAAAACCCTGCGCATGCAAATGCACACGCAGGGTTTCGAGTACCAGCCGCGGAAAGCCCGGGGGCTTTCCGGCAGGACTTAGGCGGCCGGAGCTTCGGCAGCGCCTTCGTCGGCGGCAGCGCCGCCCTTGACCACGGCCGTGGCGGCCAGCAGCGGGTTGGCGTCGCCACCGTGGGGCACGTAGGTCACGCCCTTGGGCAGCTTGATGTCGGCCAGGTGGACCGATGCGCCAGGCAGCAGGTCCTTCAGGTCCACTTCGATGAACTGGGGCAGCGCTGCCGGCAGGCAGGTGACTTCCAGTTCGGTCAGGACGTGGCTGATGATGGCGCCGCCCAGCTTCACAGCCGGCGAGACTTCAGCGTTGATGAAGTGGAACGGGACCTTGGTGTGCAGGGCCTGGTTGGCGTCCACGCGCTGGAAGTCCACGTGCAGGACTTGCGGCTTGTAGGCGTGCCATTGAACCGAACGCAGCAGGACTTGCTCTTCCTTGGCTGCGCCTTCCAGCGCCATTTGCAGGATCGACGCGTGGAATTCTTCCTTGCGCAGGGCGTGGTAGATCTCGTTGTGGTCGAGTTCGATATTCAGGGGGGCAGCCGTACCGCCATAAACGATGGCGGGAACGCGGCCCGCGCGGCGCAGGCGGCGGCTCGCACTCGAACCCTGGACGCTACGCGCAGTGGCATTGAATTTCATGGAAAACTCCAAAAACAATAAATGGCGAAGAGACTTCGCCGGTTGGTACACGGCACGCGAAATGCGCACCGTGTTTGTTGCGCCTTGCCGCGACCAGCAAGGCGCAAAACTCAGTATCCGGACTGCCCGTCCGAGGGACGCCGCGTCTTAATCGACGAACAGCGAGCTGACCGATTCCGCGTTCGAGATACGCAGGATGGTCTCGCCCAGCAGCGCGGCGCACGACAGCTGGCGGATCTTGCCGCTGGCCTGGCCTTGCTCGGAGAGCGGAATGGTGTCGGTGACGACCAGTTCGTCCAGTTCCGACGCTTCGATGCGGTCGATGGCGCCGCCCGACAGCACGGGGTGCGTGCAATAGGCGTAAACGGCGCCGGCGCCGCGGTCCTTCAGGGCCTGGGCCGCCTTGCACAGCGTGCCGGCGGTGTCGACCATGTCGTCCATGATGATGCAGGTGCGGCCGTCGACTTCACCGATGATGTTCATCACTTCCGACACGTTGGCGCGCGGGCGGCGTTTGTCGATGATGGCCAGGTCGGCTTCCAGCTGCTTGGCCAGCGCGCGGGCCCGCACCACGCCGCCGATGTCCGGAGACACCACGACCAGGTTCGAGAAATTGCGGCGCCAGATGTCGCCCAGCAGGATCGGACCCGCGTAGATGTTGTCCACGGGGATATCGAAGAAGCCCTGGATCTGGTCGGCGTGCAGGTCCATGGTCAGGACGCGGTCGACGCCAGCCACTTGCAGCATGTTGGCCACGACCTTGGCCGAGATGGCCACGCGCGCCGAGCGCGGGCGGCGGTCCTGGCGGGCATAGCCGAAATAGGGAATCGCGGCGGTGATGCGGCCAGCGGAAGCGCGGCGCAAGGCATCGACCATCACCATGATTTCCATCAGGTTGTCGTTGGTAGGGGCACAGGTGGGCTGCAGGACGAAGACGTCCTTGCCGCGCACATTCTCGTTGATCTCGACCATCACTTCGCCGTCCGAGAAGCGACCGACGGTCATCTTGCCCAGGGACATATCGAGGTGGTTGACTACGTCCACGGCCAGCCGAGTGTTGGCGGTGCCCGTGAAAATCATGAAGCTATCGTTTGCCATGATGGATGATGCGATGGTCGTTTTAAGACACTAACGAGGTGATGCGAGGTGATGCACCAGCGGACCCGGAAAATAAAAAAGCTGCTGAACCCGGGCCAGTGTCTTACAGGCGTGTTCAACAGCTTTTTTATGTATTCGGTTGGCTGGGGAGGAAGGATTCGAACCTTCGCATGCCGGAATCAAAATCCGGTGCCTTAACCAGCTTGGCGACTCCCCAACTATCTTGCAATCCAATTCCGCAACGGATGTTCAGCTAACCCAGTACATGCCTGCACTAACCGAAACCGTGGATGCGTTTGGCTGAATGTTTTATCAGCGCCGCGCATTATAGCGGATATTTCTGCTTCTGCCAAAACGGCTTCGGAGAGTTCGGAAAATTCGGCGAATAAACACGCACCAGATCCCGACATGCGAACTGGGATTCCACGAAGGATTCCCTGTTCAGCAAGCCACCGCGATGCCCCAAGTACTTCTGGGTAAAGACGGTAGACCACCGGCTCCAAATCATTCCTGCCGAAGCGGGAAGTAGGCGAAGCAAGAAAGACCGCTATTGTGGTGGAAGAAGAATCCCTTGTCAAATCGGGTGCGGAAAATATCTGTGGCGTGGGCACGCTGGCGTCCGGTTGCGCCACCAGGTAGGCGCGTTCAGGCAGCGTCACCGCAGTCAGGTCTTCGCCCACGCCTTGGGCGAAAGCCGATTGCCCGAAGACGAACACGGGCACATCCGCTCCCAGGGGCAGGGCCAGCGCCATGAGTTCGCGCCGCGACAGCCCCGTGCCCCACAGCCTGTTCAAGGCGATCAGCACCGAGGCGGCATCGCTGGAGCCCCCTCCCAGGCCGCCACCCTGCGGAATACGTTTTTCCAGGCCTATCTGCACGCCCTGCTTCGTGCCTGTGGCCCGCTGCAGCGCGTGCGCGGCGCGCAAGGTCAGGTCCTGATCTTCCGGCACGCCCGGCAACTCCGCGGCGCGGCTGATGACGCCATCGGCGCGCAGGTCGAAGTGCAGGGTGTCGCACAGGTCGATGAAGCGGAAGACGGTCTGCAGCAGGTGGTAGCCGTCGGCGCGCCGGCCCACGACGTGCAGGAATAGATTCAGCTTGGCGGGAGCGGGTACGTCGTAGAGAGTCACGGCTGGGCGAAAAAAAAGCGGTAGCGCGATTTTACCGGCTACCGCTGGTTTCGAGCCGGCACGGCCCGCTGTTCAAGGCTGGTTGACGACCAGGCGCAGCATGATGCGGCGACCCGGCTCCTGGCGTTCCAGCACCAACAATTGCGGGCCCAACGTGTCGTAGCGCGACAGCCGCGCGCGCCAGCCGCCCTGCTCGAAAGCCGCCGGGCGGCCCAGCTCGTCGCGGGACACCTCGGTGGCCTCGGGCGTGGCGGCCAGCTTGCCGCGCAGCCAATCGCGCAGGCCGGACACGGGCATGCTGCTGCCCAGCGCTTCCTCGGCCAGGGCATCGGGATTGTCGGCGACCAGGCGGGTGCCATCAGCCTTGGTCAGGCTGGCCGCGCCAGGACGACCTTCCACGCGCGCCTCGGTCGAGCCCAGGGGATTGGTCAAGTCCAGCACATAGTGGCGGCCGTCATCCGACCACGAGAAGCCGCCCTGCACGGCATTCTGCTTGCCGCTTTCCTCATTGACGGTGATGGCGAAGCGGCCGATGCGGGAAAACGCGTCGGCGCTGGCGCCTTCGATCGGCTTGGGCGTGGTGCAGGCGGCCAGCGTCGTCGCCAGCATCGCCATCAGGAACCAGCGCAGCGGCGCGGCTGCGCCGAACACGCGTTGAACAACTGCCGTCACAGGCCGATCCCCAGACGCTTGGCCACGTCCTGAACCGTCTTGTTCTTGGGATCCTTCGCCACCGCGGCGCGCAGCAGCTCGGTGGCCTGGTCGCGCTTGCCCTGGGTCCAGAGGACTTCAGCCAGGTGGGCGGCGATGTCGGCTTCCGGGCGCACGCTGTAGGCGCGCCGCAGGTAGTCGGCCGCGGCCGCGGAATCGCCCATGCGGTACTTGACCCAGCCCATGCTGTCGAGGATGAACGGATCGTTGGGCGCCAGCTCCAGCGCTTGGGTGATCAGATCCAGGGCCTCGGGCAGGCGCTGGTTGTGATCGGCCAGCGTGTAGCCCAGCGCGTTGTAGGCGTGCGCGTGATCCGGGTCCAGCGCAATGACCTGGCGCAACATGCGCTCCAAGTCGGCCAGGCGGTTCTGGCGTTCGTACAGCATGGCCAGTTCGTACTTGATCTCGACCGTGTCGGGCAGCGCCTGATCGGCAGCTTCCAGCACCGACACCGCCTGCTGCACGCGGTCGGCGTCGCGCAGGATCTGGGCCTTGGTCAGCACGCCCAGCGTGCGCTCTTCCTCGTCCTGGGGACCGGCGGCGTCGATCATGGCCAGCGCGTCGTCGATGCGGCCGCTCTTGGCGCGCAAGGCGGCCTGGCGCATGTGCACCGAGTAGCGCAGGGTCGGGTCGTCGATGCGGCCCAGCTCGGCGATGGCGTCGTCGTAGTGCCCCTGATCTTCAGCAATGCGGGCCAGCAGCACATGGGCATCGGCGGCGGCGGCGCCGGCGTCGGTCGCGCCGGGCACGGTGGCCCGCTGGCGCTGCTGCTGCACGTCCAGATACTGCTGCAGCAAGCTCTTGGCCTGCGGCAATTGCCCGGCCTTATAGGCCAGTTGCGCCTGCATGAACAAGAGGTCGAAATCTTCCGGCGAACGGCGCGACATGGCCTGCAATTCAGCCAATGCGCCGTTGTAATCGCCGCTGTCGGCCAATTGGCCGGCCAGCATCAGGCGCACTTTGCGGGCGTTGGGATTGCGGGCGATGTAGGCACGCGCTTCGGTCTGCGCGCGCTGCGGGTCCACCCTGTAGCCGTACTCAAGCACACGCAGCGCGGCGGCTTCCGACTTCGGATCCGCAGCCAGGGCCGCACGCGACTCCTGCGCGGCGCGGGTGTAGTCGCCAGAGGCGGAGGCCACGTCTGCCAGCGCCAGATGCGCGGCCGGCAGCTTGCGCACGTTGTCGCTCAGGGATTCGTCCAGGATGCGCAAGGCCAGGCGGCGGTCATTCAACCGGCTCAGCACGGCCAAGGCCTGACCGATGGCGGCCGGCTTGTCGCGCGAGGAATCGATGCGGTTGCGCAAGGCCTGCGACAGGCCCTTGGTCTGGCCGTTGGCGGCGGCCAGCGCCAGTTCGGTGGAGCTGGCCTCCACGTCGTTGGGGGACAGGCGCGCCCAGACCCGGGCGGCGTCCAAGGCGCCAGGGAGGTTGCCGCCGGCCAGTTGGAATTCGAGAGCGCGGCGGGCCAGGCGCGGATCGCCGGTATCTCGCGCCAGGCCCAGCATGGTGGTAGCCGCCGAGCCGTACATGCCGCGCTGCGCGGCGATCTCGGACGCGAGCACGCGGTAAAAGATGTCGGCGGTCAGCGAGACATAGGGCAACTGCCCGGGGCGCAGCCGGATTACTTCGGTTTCAGGGTGGCGGCTCTGGGGCGCCATCCGTGGCCCGGTCGCATCGCGCGTCCGGCTGTCGGCGGCCTGGGCCGGCGGGGTCAGTATTGCTGCCAGCGCAAGCGCTAGCGCGGCGATCCCGATATTTATAGGTTTGAAAGACGACTTCACGCGGCCCGTCCGGTTGATGGCACAATCTTCGTACACGCAATTAATGATCTTACACTGGCTCATGCCGGAACTGCCTGAAGTCGAAACCACGCGCCGAGGAATCGACGCCGTCATCACCGGCCGGACGCTGACGCGGCTGGTCATCCATGAATCCCGCATGCGCTGGCCCATCCCCCCGGATCTGCCGGCCACGATCGCCGGCCGCGCGGTGCTGGAATGCGCGCGCCGCGGCAAGTACCTGCTGCTGCGGTTCGAACACGGCACCCAGATCGTGCACCTGGGCATGTCCGGGTCGCTGCGCAGCGTCGCCCCTGGCGAGTTCCTGCGCAAGCACGACCACGTCGAATGGATCTTCGAGGAAGCCGTGCTGCGCCTGCACGACCCGCGGCGCTTCGGCGCGGTGTTGTGGCACCCCGCCAGCGATGGCCCCGTCGATGTCCACCCCCTGCTGGCCAAGCTGGGCATCGAGCCCTTCGACCCGCGTTTCGACGGCGCCTGGCTGCACCGCCACTTCAAGAATCACAGCGCCGCCATCAAGCAGGTGCTGCTGGCCGGCATGGCAGTGGTGGGCGTGGGCAATATCTATGCGTCGGAAAGCCTGTTCCGCGCCCGCATCAACCCCAAGACGCCGGCCAACAAGCTGTCGCCCGCCCGCTGCGAGCGCCTGGCCGACATGGTGCGCGCCACCCTGGCCGACGCCCTGACTTCGGGCGGCAGCACGCTGCGCGACTATGTCGGGGCCACCGGCGAACCTGGCGCCTATTTCGAGATCCACGCCGCCGTCTATGAACGCGAGGGCCAGCCCTGCCGGGTCTGCTCCACCCCGATACGGCGCATCGTGCAGGGGCAGCGGGCCACCTATTACTGCCCGAAATGCCAAAGAAACTGACCGGAGCCGGCCCCGAAATCCCCGGGAAATCCCTGTAAAAACAAGACCATTTGTTTATAGCAAACGTATTGCACAAACACTAACGCCAGGCTATATTCCTTCCACACACCCTATTCCTATAAAAGTGGAAGGAGCCTCCATGAGCAAGCAATTCGCCTCGCACGCCGACCTGGACGACAAGGTCGTCTCGTTCGAAAAACTGTCCGACAACGCCTATGCCTACACGGCCGAAGGCGACCCCAACACGGGCGTGATCATCGGCGACGAGGCCGTCATGGTGGTCGACACCCAGGCCACCCCGGTCATGGCGCAAGACGTGATCCGCCGCATCCGCGAAGTCACGGACAAGCCCATCAAGTACATCCTGCTGTCGCACTACCACGCCGTGCGCGTGTTTGGCGCGTCGGCCTACGACGCCCAGGAAATCCTGGCCAGCCGCGACACCTACGACCTGATCGCCGAACGCGGCGAGCAGGACAAGGCCAGCGAAATCGGCCGCTTCCCCCGCCTGTTCCGCAACGCTGAATCGATTCCGCCGGGCCTGGTCTGGCCGACGATGACGTTCAAGGGCGAAATGACCGTCAACCTGGGCAACCTCGAGGTCAAGCTGCTGCAAGTGGGCCGCGGCCACACCAAGGGCGACACCATCGCCTGGCTGCCCGAGCAGAAGATCCTGTTCGCCGGCGACCTGGTCGAATACCAGTCGACGCCGTACTGCGGCGACGCCTATTTCCGCGACTGGCCCAGCACGCTGGACGCCCTGTCGAGCTTTGAAGCCGAGAAGATGGTTCCGGGCCGTGGCCCCGCGCTGAAGAACGCCACCGAAGTCCGCCAGGGCCTGGCCGGCACGCGCGCCTTCCTGACCGATCTGTACGGCGCGGTGAACCGCGGCGTGGCTGAAGGCAAGGACCTGAAGACCATCTACCGCGAGGTCTACGACTTCATGAAGCCGCGCTACAGCGACTGGGTGATCTTCGACCATTGCATGCCGTTCGACGTGTCGCGCGCCTATGACGAGGCCACCGGCTACACCCATCCGCGCATCTGGACCGACAAGCGCGACCTGGAGATGTGGGCGCAGCTGGAAGGCTGATCCCGACGGGCCGCCACGGCGGCCCTGCCCCGCTGCAACCGGAATCGCGCGCCGCAAGGCAGCGCGCGGCTTCGTGACATAAAAACAATATCACCCACACAGGAGACAACCGTGGGAGACATCGACTTTCAGGCGATGGAATTCGCCTATGAAAAACACGCCGACCAGGCCGCCAGCGAGCTTGCGCGCCATCAGGTCGTGGTGGTGGGAGCCGGCCCGGTCGGCCTGACCACCGCACTGGATCTGGCCCGCCAGGGCGTACGCGTGGTGGTGCTGGACGACGACTTCCGCCTGTCTACCGGTTCCCGCGCCATCTGTTTCTCCAAGCGCACACTGGAAATCTGGGACCGCCTGGGCGTGGGCCAGCGCATGATCGACAAAGGCGTGTCGTGGAACGTGGGCAAGGTCTTCTTCCGCGAACAGGAAGTGTGGCGCTTCGACCTGCTGCCCGAACCCGGCCACCGCCGCCCGGCCTTCATCAACCTGCAGCAGTACTACGCCGAAGGCTATCTGTACGAGCAGGCGCGGCGGGAACCCAATATCGATCTACGCTGGAAGAACAAGGTCGCCGGCGTGGAGCAGCGCGACGACGGCGTGGTCCTGAACGTAGAGACCCCCGACGGCGCATACGCGCTGCATGCCGACTGGCTCATCGCCTGCGACGGCGCGCGTTCGCCGGTGCGCAAGCTGATCGGCCAGGAAAGCCATGGCCGCATCTTCCGCGACCGCTTCCTGATCGCCGACGTCAAGATGCAGGCGGATTTTCCGACCGAGCGCTGGTTCTGGTTCGATCCGCCGTTCCATCCCAACCAGTCCGTGCTGCTGCACCGCCAGCCCGACAACGTCTGGCGCATCGACTTCCAGCTGGGCTGGAACGCCGACCCGGTCGAGGCCGTCAAGCCTGAAAACGTGCTGCCGCGCATCCGCGCCTTGCTGGGCCCCGACGCCCGCTTCGAGCTGGAATGGGTCAGCGTCTACACCTTTGCGTGCGAACGCATGGACAAGTTCCGCCACGGCCGCGTCGTATTCGCGGGCGACTCCGCCCACCGCGTGTCGCCGTTCGGCGCCCGGGGCGCCAACAGCGGCGTGCAGGACGCGGAGAATCTGGCCTGGAAGCTGAAGCTGGTACTGGCCGGCCAGGCCCCCGAGACGCTGATTGACAGCTACGCCGCCGAACGCGAATACGCCGCCGACGAGAACATCCTCAATTCATCGCGCGCCACCGATTTCATCACGCCCAAGAGCGACATCAGCCGCAGCTTCCGCAATGCGGTGCTGAATCTGGCCAAGACCCACCCCTTCGCGCGCTCGCTGGTCAACAGCGGTCGCCTGTCGTTGCCCGCGACCTACGCCGGCTCGCCGCTGAACACCCCGGACACAGACGCCTTCAGCGGCCGCATGGTGCCGGGCGCGGTGGCGCTGGATGCTCCCGTGAACGCGCAGGATTGGTGGCTGGCGCAGCTGGACGGCGAATTCGTGCTGGCCGTGTTCTGCGGCGATGCACTGCCCGACCGGGACACGCTGCTCGCCTTGCAGGCCCTGCGCATGGCGCCGGTGCCGGTCAAGGCCGTGCTGGTTGCCAGCCCGCAGTGCGACCTGTCCGCGCTGCCCGGGGATTTGGCCGCCGTGACGGACCGCGAAGGCTGCCTGGGCAAGCGCTACGACGCGCAGGCCGGCACCGCCTACCTGATCCGCCCCGACCAACACGTCTGCGGCCGCTGGCGCGCCTTCAATGCCGCCGCCGTCGCCGCAGCAGTCGGCCGCGCCACGGGCCGCGCCTGAACTTCGAGATCACTCCATCATGCTGATTACCGAAACCAACCTGGTCTCGCCGGACGACTTCTACGAAGCGCTGATCGAGACCCACCGCGACCTCACCAACGAACAAAGCCAGGAACTCAACGCGGCGCTGATCCTGCTGCTGGCCAACCACCTGGGCGACATGGACGTGCTGCGCGAAGCCTTGCGCCAGGCGCGCGCCTCCGTGGCGCCGTAACCCCGTTCAAGCCCCCACCGCGAACGTATTGACGATCAGCGCGCGCAGCCATTGGTTGCCGCTGTCCCGGTCGACCCGGCGCTGCCAGTACATGTTCGTCTGCAGCGCCGGCACTCTGATCGGCGGCGTCATGAAACGCAGGCCGAACGGCGGCGCGGCGCTGGCAGCGAGTTTTTCGGGTACGGTGGCCAACAAGTCGGTCGCGCTGACGATGTACGGCACGGCCGAAAAATGCGGCACGCTGAAGTGCTCCGCCAGGTCCACCCCGGCGCGCTCCATGGACTGATTCACCTGCCCGTAGGGCGCCGCGCGCGACACGATAAGGTGGCGCTCTGCCCGAAAAGCCTTGAGACTCATGCCGGCGTGCGCGGTTGGATGCGCCTGCCGGAACAGGGTCGCATAGCCCTGGCGGAACAGCATGCGCTGCAGCGTGCCCGCCCCCATTTCATCGAACGCGCCGATCGCCAGATCCACCCGTCCGGCCTCCATTTCCCGCGGCAGATCCGGTCCCTGCACCCGCACGGAATCGATGCGCACCAGCGGCGCCACCTGCACGCAGACCTCCATCAGGCGCGGCATGAAGTGGATCTCGCCCACGTCCGTCATCGCCACCCGGAAGCGCCGCGTGCTGGTCGCGGCATCGAAGACATCCTGGTCTTTCAGGGCTTGCGACAGCATGGTCAGCGCCTCGCTGACCGGGCCCGCCAGTCGTGTCGCGCGCGGCGTGGGCAACATGCCCTGCGCCGTGCGCACGAACAGGTCATCGCCGAATGCTTCCCGCAGGCGCCGCAGCGCATTGCTGACAGCGGGCTGCGACAGGTCCATGCGCCGCGCGACCGCCGATAGATTGCGGTCCTCCAGCAAATGCTGGAACAGCAGCAGCAGATTCAGATCGACGTCGCGCAACTCGGCCATACGCACCCCTACTATTCACAAAATTTATAGTCTCTATTTTTACATTCCCGTAGCCGAGGTGGGGTTTTTTTCCGACAATGGCATATCGGCCTCCCGGATATCTTCCGCACCGGCCACCCGTACCAGGCCGCGCGGCCAAGCACCGCGCCGCCGCTCAGGAGGATTCCATGGAACTGCAATACCAGACCGGCTTCGGCAACAGTTGCGCCACCGAGGCCCTGCCCGGGGCCCTGCCGCTGGGCCGCAACTCGCCGCAGCAATGCCCCTACGGCCTGTACGCCGAGCAATTGTCCGGCACCGCCTTCACCGCACCTCGCAGCGAAAACCGCCGCTCCTGGCTCTACCGCATCCGTCCCGGCGCGCAGCACAAGCCGTTCGAAGCCTTTGACGGCGCCACCGGCTGGCAAAGCACCTTCGGCCAGGGCCCCGTCACGCCCAACCAGCTGCGTTGGAGCCCGCTGCCCATTCCCGCCGCCCCCACCGACTTCCTGGAAGGCGTGAAGACCTGGGGTGGCAATGGCGCCCCCGACGAGCTGAGCGGCGTGGGCATCCACCTGTACGCCGCCAACCGCTCGATGCAAGGGCGCTACTTCTACAACGCCGACGGCGAACTGCTGCTGGTGCCTCAGGAAGGCCGCCTGCGCCTGGCCACGGAACTGGGCCTGATCGATCTGGAACCGCTGGAAATCGCCGTCATCCCGCGCGGCGTGCGCTTCCGCGTGGAACTGCTGGACGGCAGCGCGCGCGGCTACATGCTGGAGAACTTCGGCGCCGCCATGCGCCTGCCCGAACTCGGTCCCATCGGCTCGAACTGCCTGGCCAACGCCCGCGACTTCAAGACTCCGGTGGCCTGGTATGAAGACGTCGAAGGCGACTTCGAACTGATCGCCAAGTTTACGGGCGGCTTCTGGCGCGCGTCCATCGACCATTCGCCGCTGAACGTGGTGGCCTGGCACGGCACGCACGCGCCGTACAAGTACGACCTGCGCAACTTCAACACCATCGGCTCCATCAGCTACGACCATCCGGACCCTTCGATCTTCACCGTGCTGACCGCGCCGTCGGACACCCCGGGAACGGCCAACATGGACTTCGCGATCTTCCCGCCGCGCATCCTGGCCATGGAAAACACCTTCCGTCCGCCCTGGTTCCATCGCAACATCGCCAGCGAATTCATGGGCCTGATCCAGGGCGTCTACGACGCCAAGGCCGACGGTTTCGCACCCGGCGGCGCCAGCCTGCACAACTGCATGAGCGGCCACGGCCCCGACGCCGAGACCTTCGAAAAGGCCTCCCACGCCGACACCAGCAAGGCCCACTACATCCGTGACACGATGGCGTTCATGTTCGAGACGCGACGCGTGATTCGCCCGACGGAGCAGGCGCTAGCCTCGGTAGAATTGCAAGGCGACTACTACCGGTGCTGGCAGGGCATCGCCAAGCATTTCGACCCCAACAAGGCGTGACGCGCAGAACCCCTGCTATCCACGCCCGCGGCGATGAGCGCAAGCTCATCGCCGTTTGGCATTTGAATTTTCCGGCGCCTGGCGCCCCGGCCACCGCACAACCACACTGAAAGAGACACGCAGCCATGACCACCACCATCAACGAAACCCACGACCCGTCCCTGAAGAGCTGGATCGCCAGCGCCAACACCGGCGAGTCGGATTTCCCGGTGCAGAACCTGCCCTACGCCTCCTTCCGCCGCAAGGGCACGACCGAATCGTTCCGCCCCGGCGTGGCCATCGGCGACCAGATCCTGGACCTGGCCGCGCTGGCCGCCAAGCAGCCCTTCGAAGGCCTGGCGGCCGAAGCCCTGGCCGCTTGCGCCACGGACAGCCTGAACGCCTTGATGGCCCTGGGCCAGGCCCACTGGAGCGCCCTGCGCCTGGCGCTGTCGCGCGCGCTGCGCGAGGGCGCAGCCCTGCGCGGCGCCGTCGAGCCCCTGCTGGTCGCCCAGGCCGACGCCGAATACACCACGCCTGCCCGCATCGGCGACTACACCGACTTCTACATCTCGGTGCACCACGCCACCGCCGTGGGCAAACAATTCCGCCCCGACAATCCCCTGCTGCCGAACTACAAGTGGGTGCCCATCGGCTACCACGGCCGCGCCTCCAGCATCGGCGTGGACCAGAAGTTCCCCCGTCCCGTCGGCCAGACCCGCCCCGCCAATGAAGGCGAGGCGCCGCAATTTGGCCCCTGCGCCCGCCTGGACTACGAACTGGAACTGGGCATATTCGTCGGCACCGGCAACGCCCAAGGCGACCGCATCAACCTGGCCGACGCCGAATCGCACGTGTTCGGCCTGTGCATCCTGAACGACTGGTCGGCGCGCGACATCCAGGCCTGGGAATACCAGCCCCTGGGTCCCTTCCTGGCCAAGAACTTCGCCTCCACGATCTCGCCCTGGATCGTCACCATGGAAGCGCTGGAGCCGTTCCGCACGCAATGGAACCGCGGCCCGTCCGAGCCGCAACCCATGCCCTACCTCGCCTCCGACGCGAACCGCGCCAAAGGCGCCTTCGACGTGCAGATGGAAGTCTTGCTGACCACCGAAAAATCGCGCGCCGACAAGCAGCCGCCCGCCTTCCTGTCGCGCAGCAACTTCCGTGATGCCTACTGGAACGTGGCGCAGCTGATCACCCACCACACGGTCAACGGCTGCAACCTGCAACCAGGCGACATGCTGGGCACCGGCACCCTGTCCGGCCCGCAGCCCTCGGAAGCCGGTTCGCTGCTCGAGCTGTGCAATGGCGGCAAAAACCCGATCGACCTGCCCTGGGGCGAAAAGCGCACCTTCCTGCAGGACGGCGACCAGGTCATCATGCGCGCCGAATGCGTGAAGGCCGGCTATCCGCGCATCGGCTTCGGCGCAAGCTCGGGCCTGGTGCTGCCGGCCCGCGTCTAATCGGCCTTGGCGTTCGACCGCGCACGCGCGGTCAGCGCCTCGATCTCATCGTCCTTCGCCTGCCACTGCTGGCCCAGCCAGTGGTGAAAGGCGGTGCGGAACGCCTTGTCTCCGGTGTAGTCGGCGTCGCAGAACTCCGGCGGCACCGGCAACTGCCGCATGCGCACCAGCACCTGGCCCGCGCGGCCGCAAGCCAGATCCCAAAAGCTGGGCGCGCCATCCGGATAGGCAATGGTGGCATCTATCATCGAGCGGAAACGCTTGCCCATCGCATTCAACGCCACCGCCAGCCCGCCCGCCTTGGGCTTGAGCAAATGGCGGTAGGGCGAACCCTGCCCATCGCGCTTGGCCTGAGTAAACCGCGTCCCTTCCGCAAACACCATCACGCTGGTCGGCACCAAGGAAAACTTCGCGCAGGCCCGCCTTGCGGTCTCCTGATCCTGCCGACCCAGATCCGGATTGCGGCGCAACGCCGCCTTGCCATGGCGCTTCATGAAGGGAAAGTCCAGCGCCCACCAGGCCAGCCCGATCACCGGCACATAGATCAGCTGTTGCTTCAGAAAGAATTTCAGCAGCGGAATGCGCCGATTCAGCGAATACTGCAACACAAAGATATCCGCCCAGGACTGATGATTGCAGTTGACCAGATACCAGTCCGCGTAGCGCAGCCCCGTATTGCCCTGTATATCCCAAGGCACCTGCTGGATCCGCGCCAACCACCCGGCATTGCTGGACACCCACGCCGTGGCAATACCATTGAGCACAGGATCAATGCGCCGCCTGACCGCGGGAAACGGCAGCAACAACTTCAGCAACGAGATCGGAAACAACAGCAGGCACCAGAACAGCGTGCTGGCCGCCAGCCAAACGGTACTGACGACACCCGTGATCCACGCAAACCGCCCGCGCGGCAAGGGCAGCGCGCGGCGCCTCACCGGCACATGGGAATCAGGCTTGTTTGATTGAGCGCCCGCAGCAGCGCGAGCAGCATCAGAAGACGATTCAGGAAAAGTCATGCGCCAGTTTCCTACCTTCAACAAAAATCCGACTTGCGCAGAATCAAGCCCACCACCAGCACGCAGCGCCATCCCCCAAAACAAGCCACCGCGTAAGCCCCAGACC